>CAZSIK010000074.1:0-15579 GCA_964606515.1 uncultured Prolixibacteraceae bacterium | reverse complement strand
GTTAAGCTCGCTTACGACTTATGGCTTTCGGGCAAGGGAGAAAAAAGCACAGATATTCTGGCCGCAGTTAAAAAATCGTACGACAACGGAGTAACCGATGAATTCATCAAACCCATTGTTCTTATTGATGATAACGGGAAACCCTTAGCTACTTTCGAGCAAGGAGATGTTGTGATCTGCTTCAATTTCAGGACTGACCGTCTTCGCCAGGCCACGATTGCCTTCACCCAAAAAGACCTGCCCGAGTTTGGAATGCATACACAGGACTTGCAATGGTATACAATGACCGAATATAAAGCCGACTTCAAAAACATCAATGTAGTTTTTGGCAAGGACAATACCCTGAATACCATTGGAGAAGTTATATCGAAAGCAGGACTAAAGCAAATCAGGATAGCCGAAACTGAAAAATACGCCCACGTAACCTTTTTCTTCTCGGGAGGACAAGAATCCGAATTCCCTGGAGAAAAGCGAATTCTGTGCCCTTCGCCCAAAGTACCTACTTATGACCTGAAACCCGAGATGAGTGCTTACGATGTGCGTGATGCCATTGTTCCAGAATTGCTGAACCAGACGGCCGATTTTGTGTGCCTGAATTTTGCCAATGGCGATATGGTGGGGCATACCGGAGTTTATGAAGCCATTTACAAGGCAGTGGTTGCTGTCGACTCTTGTGTTAAAGAGGTGGTTACTGCAGCCCGCGAAGGAGGTTACGATGTAATCATACTAGCCGACCATGGCAACGCCGATAATGCGGTAAACGAAGATGGTTCACCCAATACAGCCCATTCGCTTAATCCCGTACCCTGCATCTGGGTTACCGGGCGTAAGGGAGAAAAGTTAAACGATGGCGTTTTGGCTGATGTGGCCCCTACCCTACTAAAAATCATGGGTCTTGACATTCCATCCGAGATGACGGGCAAGGCTCTGATTGAATAACAATGAACCGCTCAATCGTTTTCCGCGACCTGGGAATATTGGATTACAAAAAAACCTGGGAATTTCAGGAGACCAAAATGGCAAAGGTCATTGCCCAAAAACAGGAAAAGAAAAAGGACCCTTCGCTTGAAAGTGAAAACCATTTGATTTTTGTTGAACATCCACATGTGTACACTTTGGGAAAAAGCGGTGACGAACAGAACCTGTTGCTCAACTACATTCAGCTGCAAGCTGCTCATGCCCAGTTTTTCCATACCGACCGTGGTGGAGACATTACTTACCACGGGCCGGGGCAGTTGGTTGGCTATCCAATTTTCGACCTTGAAAATTTCGAAATTGGACTGAGAAAGTATATCTTCCTGATGGAAGAATCGATTATTAACACGATTGCTGAATGGGGGTTGGAAGGAAGCCGCGATGAAAAGGCAACAGGGGTTTGGCTCGATGTAGGAAAACCCGGGGCCAGAAAAATATGTGCCATCGGGGTAAAGAGCTCCCGGTTTGTAACCATGCATGGTTTTGCACTGAATGTGAACACAGATCTTTCGTATTTCAGGCACATCAATCCTTGCGGGTTTACCGACCGGGGGGTAAGCTCGCTTGAACACGAACTAGGCAAGAAGGTCGACATGGAAAGGGTAAAAACCGTATGCCTTCAGAAATTGGCCGAATGTTATGAGGGGCAAATTAAAAAAGAGGCATAGCCAAGTGCCATCCCTCTTTCTCCAATTCTAAGGAATAATAATTCCTTTTACTATCGAATTTCAACGATTTCCCTCTTCCCAATTTCGAGGGCCTCGATATTGAGCGGGATTAAATTATGATGCCGTTCAGGAAGTGATTTTTCAAGTCCCTTCCTCACGTTTTCGATCTTCACTACCGGTTTGGCCTTTAAAAATGCGCCCAGTACAATCATGTTGAAAATTTTGGGCTGGTCCATTTCTGCGGCAATTCGGGTACCTTCAATCTTAAACACCTTAATATCGGTGCGGGTAGGTGCCTTGAAAATCCCGTTAGGATCATAAATCAGGGTTCCACCTGGTTTAAGCATTTTTTCGAATTTATCGAGCGATTGCTGATTGAGAATAATCGCGGTATCGAACTGGCTCAACACGGGAGAAGAGATGCGGTCGTCGCTGATGATCACGGTGACGTTGGCTGTACCTCCACGCATCTCGGGGCCGTAGGAAGGAAACCACGAAACTTCCTGGTTTTGCATGATGCCCGAGTAGGCAAGAATTTTCCCCATCGAGAGAACTCCCTGTCCTCCAAATCCTGCTATGATAATTTCCTCTGTCATGATTTCCTGTTTTTAAGTTTTTGTACCTGATATTTTTCTACCTCATCGCGTTGACCATCTTTAAGGTCTCCAAGCGGATAGAAAGGGAACATGTTTTCTTCCATCCATTGATTAGCGGCCACAGGATCGATTTTCCAACCCGAGTTACAGGTAGAGACCACTTCAACGAACGAAGTACCAACTTTCTTAGCTGAGGTTTCAAATGCTTTTCTGATGGCTTTTTTGCATTTCCTTACATTGGCAGGGGTATGCACGCTTTGACGGGTTACATAAGCGGCCCCGGGCAATTGTGCCACCAGTTCAGTAATTTTAAGCGGGTAACCATTTATATCCACATCGCGCCCGAAAGGCGAGGTTGCGGTTACCTGACCCACCAGTGTTGTTGGGGCCATTTGCCCGCCGGTCATCCCGTAGATGGCATTGTTGATGAAGATCATAACGATGTGTTCGCCACGGTTAACCGCATGCATGGTTTCGGCTGTGCCTATAGCTGCAAGGTCACCATCGCCTTGGTAGGAAAAGACATACTTATCGGGACTAACCCTTTTTATGCCTGTAGCCACCGCGGCGGCCCTCCCGTGGGGAGACTGAATAAAATCGACATGCAGATAATTGTACATCAACACCGAACAACCCACAGGAGCAATCCCGATGGTAGTATCCTGAATTCCCATTTCTTCGATGACTTCAGCCACCAGCTTATGCACCACACCATGGCTGCAACCATAACAATAATGCATTGGTGTATCGGTCAATACTTTTGATTTCTCATACACGATATTTTCGGGGCGTATGATATCTGCCAATTGAATCTCTGCCATATTATTTTCCTCCGATTAATTTATTTTCCAAAGCATCAACGACTTCTGAAGGGGTAGACAACATTCCCCCCATTCTGCCGTGATGCACAACTTTTGTCTTTCCGTTTACTGACAGTTGAATATCCTCGACCATTTGGCCCGCGCTCATTTCAACAGAGAGGAATCCTTTCACTTGTTCGGCAAGCTTTGAAATGGCTTCTTTTGGGAAAGGATATAGCGTAATAGGACGGAACAATCCGACTTTTATTCCCTTTGCTCTTAAGATATCAACTGCTTTTTGACTAATTCGTGCCGACATTCCGTAGGCAACAATGACGTAATCGGCATCGTCGCATTGAAGGGTTTCAAACCTGACTTCCTCCTGTTCCATCTTGCGGTATTTGGCCTGAAGTTTTTGGTTATACCGTTCATGGCGTTCTGGAATCATATCAAGTGAGGTAATGATGTTTTCACTTCGGTTTTCTTTCTTACCGGTACAAGCCCAAGTTCCACTAATTTTTTCGACTTCCTCGCTGGTCCATCGAGGTTTAAAATCACTTAATTCGACCTTTTCCATCATTTGACCAACAACCCCATCGGTGAGGATCAGCACCGGGTTGAGGTATTTGAAGGCCAAATCGAAGGCGAGGTCTACAAAATCGTTCATCTCCTGAACCGAAGAGGGAGACAACACAAGCAGATGATAGTCGCCATGACCGCCTCCTTTTGTGGCCTGAAAATAGTCGGCCTGAGCAGGTTGTATGGTGCCGAGGCCAGGCCCCCCCCTTTGCACGTTCACGATAACGGCAGGCAATTCTGAACCTGCAATGTACGAGATTCCTTCCGACATTAAACTGATACCGGGGCTCGACGATGAAGTCATCACCTTTTTCCCTGCCGATGCTCCTCCCAACACCATATTGATTGCAGCCACTTCGCTTTCGGCTTGCAGTACCACCATCCCGGTTTCTTCCCAAGGCCGGCGGACCATAAGGGTTTCCATTACTTCCGACTGGGGAGTAATGGGATAACCAAAATAAGCATCACAACCACAGCGGATTGCTGCTTCGGCAATCACTTCATTGCCTTTCATTAATCGAATGTCTCCCATCGTATTGCTTGATTATATGTTTTACTTAAGCTTTAATACGGTACACCGTGATACAGGTATCAGGGCAAACTACCGCACAATTTGTACATCCCGTGCATTCTTCAGGATTCACCATAAAAGAGTAATTGTACCCTTTACTGTTTACCTCCTTGTTCAGGCCAAGCACTTGTTGCGGACAAGCTACCACGCATAAATTGCAGCCCTTACATGTTTCAATATCAACTACTACTGCTCCTCTTACTTTTGCCATATCAATTTTGTTTTAATTTTATTCATCATGAAATTAACAACCAGAATTGTGGTCAGCATCAAATTGCTTCAATCGAAGATTGAGATCGTCAAACTGGTTCATGTTTACAGGGGCCACACAGGCACGCAATCCCTCCTCCCGGCTTCCCGTGCTCAATAGGGTAATGCCGCTCACCCCGTAATAAAGCAACTCGTGTAACAACTTCCCTGCTTTCATCCCTTTATACGAAATAGTGAAGTAAAATCCATCAGAAATGGGTTGATCGATATCCTTGTCGTATAAAATGTTAAATCCGTTTTCAACAAAGATCCGTTTCATCTCGTGCGCCTTATTTCCATAAGTGCGTATCTCATCAACAAAGTTGTATTTCCCTTTATTGGCCTCCTTCATCATGGCTGCAAGGGCGTACTGAACCGAATGGGTAACACCCGAAGACATAGCATAAAGAACACGGTATATCAACGCATTTCCAAACCCTTTTATCGCGAAACGGCTTTCGAGATGCATCGTGTTTTTATGATACACCTTATCGCTCATCACCACAACAGCAATTCGTTGCCCGGCATACGAAAAAATCTTAGATGCCGAAATGAAAAGCACGAAGTTATTGGTATAATTGGCAACCGAAGATTGATAAGGCGGTTCTCCCGGTTTCGACAAGTCTTTCCTGAAATCCATACAGAGATATGCCAAGTCTTCCATTACCAACACATCGTGCTTATCGGCACATTCGGCAATGATTTTCAGCTCACTTTCGGTAAGACAAACCCAGGTTGGGTTATTCGGATTGGAAAAGATGATGCTGTTAATGTTTCCCTTGTTTAAATAACTTTCCAGTTTTTCGCGAAGTTTTTCACCACGATAATGGTACACGTCGAACGATTCGAACTTACTGCCCATCACCATAAACTGTTGTTTCTGTACAGGAAAACCCGGATCGATAAACAGGGCGGTATCTTTTGCCGGATCGCAATTTGACGCTACCAGGAAAGCAGCAAAAGTTCCCTGCATGGCCCCACATGAGGGCACACAATAATCGGGTTGTACCTCGATGTTGATGAAGTTTTTAACGAATTTCGCGGCTTCGGTCTTCAACTCAGGAATGCCGTTGATGTTGGGATAGATTGAAGCAAGCCCTTTGCGCAAGGCTTTGATTTCGGCTTTTACCCCAACCGCTGCCGGAGACAATCCCGGAACCCCCATTTCCATCCTTACATAGCGCACCCCCGTTTCAGCTTCGATATGATTAACCACCTCAACCACTTCACGTATCGAGGCACGATTCATGTCCGAAAGGTTCATCCGCTGAAGATGCTTGTCTACAATTTCCTTATTTACAGGTGTATCTTGTAACTGGCTCATGGTTTCTTGTTTTTTCTATGATTGAATAGTACTGCCGATTTTTCTTCCTTGCCCAAGATGAATTCATTGGCCCCAAGATCTGGTTTCCCGTCGGCCAAACGCGAATTACCCAGTATATCGAATTCCATATCGGGAAATTGGACAAGCACATCGGGATTGGCCACATCGCGCATTTTGGATAAAGTATCGAGGCTGAAATCGAACTTATAGCGTGAAAGGCTTAAAAATTTCGTGGTGTCGTTAAAGATGCATGATTTGAACCGATCGCCGAAAAGGATCATGATCGAATCGGCTTGATTCAGTTTTACTGCCGAACCTAAAATAGAAAAATTAAGGTCATATCCTTCTATATATCTTAACATTATCTCATTCTGATAATCCCCATCGATGATGCAGTTGATGAATTCTGAACGCTCGAGTGGGATCGTGTAATAATCGGATCCTAGTTCAGTAACATTCTCAAGTGCCACGGAAGGAATCCTTGCCCTCTGAGAAAAGATACCGTAATAATTGGCTATGGTACAATGAATAAAGCGCGATTTTCCCCCGATGATCCTCAGATTGAAATTTTCGCAGTTGGTAATCTGGCAATTTCGGGCTTCGACTTCCGAATTCAGCGCCAAAAGCCCTGAAAAGGTATTGTTGTGGATGATGGTATTGAAGAGATCGATCTTAGTAGTAACGCCATCAGTGGAAAGCATAGGGGCAATAACCCCCGCGATAGAGTTCCGGATACGGGCATTTCGGATCGAATGGGTTTTTTCGGATGGGTACAACTCAATGCCCCACCACAGTCCGGGGTTGTAGTCGTATTTATTCCCGGTCCAAAGTTCATCCAGGCGATCGCCCCTGAATGTTACCGGTTCCTCAACCGTCCCGTTAACCACAAGAATGCCGTATGCTACAAGGGCGGCATCTTTATGGAAGTATAAAGTCTGGCCCTTTTCGATGGTAAGGGTGTGCCCTTGTTTGATTACCAGGGAATCGTAAATTAAAAAAGGTTTTTCGGCAAACAAGCTCCCGGTTTCGAATACCTGTCCCCTGAGAATCTGAACATCCTGGCCATAAGCCTGGAGCAACACATGCGACTTTTTCCCTTTTACAGTAAAAGCAATCGAATCTTGGATTAAAACCGGGTTATTCTCGTTGTTTGGGTCGATGGTTACCTCAACAAAAACGAAGATGCTGTCGTGGGCCCTGAGTTCAACCTCTGTTTGGGTATTTCCGGCCAATCCATCCACATTTAATCTGAAGCAGGAGTTTTGTCCAGCCAGTTCAATCTTATCGATTACAAGGTTTTTTTCATAGGGATTTCTTACTGAAAAAATTTGGGTAGTGGAACCCAAAGTAGTAAACAGGGTATCGAAGGATAGTGTATCGGTCGAGAAGACCAATTCATCGCCAGTTAGATCGTCGCCAATCGCGTCGTCGCATTGCACGAACCCAAAAGCCAGCATCAGGCAGGCGAAAAAGATATGTACCCCTTGTTTAAATGTCATAAATTTTCCTTTCTCCCCTAACATATTCACCCATAATAGTTAAGCTTGAACAATTTTTAAGTACTTTATGGATTGCATGTTCGTAATTTTCGATCTCTTCCCATTCTATATCCACGTGAAAAGAGTATTCCTGTGGCTTTCCAATAATGGGTACCGATTGAATTTTGGTGAGGTTGATCTTGTTGTCGGCAAAAATATTGAGCACCCTTGCCAAAGCACCGTGAAAGTGTCCCACTTCGAAACAAATCGATGCTTTATTGGCAACTTCAACCACCTCGTTCTGTTTCGAAAGAATTAAAAAACGGGTATAGTTTTTCTTGTTGGTTTCGATGCCCTTATCCAGAATTTGAAGGCCATAAATCTCGGCAGTACGGGCATTTCCAATCGCGGCTACTTGAGCGAGTTGGTTCTTCACAATATCTTTTGCTGCACCGGCAGTGTCGAAATTATCGTCGAGCGAGATTTCACCAAAGGTCATGTCGATATATTCAGCGCATTGCTTAAAAGCGATGGGATGCGTGTGGATTTCTTTGATGTCTTCTTTTTTTACCCCCGGTAGCACCATCAGGTTCATCTGGATACGGATATAGATTTCTCCAATAATTTTCAGATGAAAATCGCGGATCAGACCATAATTCTCGAGAAGACTTCCCGCGATGGCGTTTTCGATGGCCATCACTGCATAGCCTGCTTCATCGGAATCGATCAATTGACAAACTTTTCTGAAAGTCCGGCATTCGATTATTTCTATATTTTCGTTCGAAAAGTAGCGTTGTGCAGCTTCTTCATGGAAAGAACCCACTACACCCTGGATCGCTACTTTCTTTTTTGTTTTTTCACTATTTTTCATTATTCGCTAAATTTCTAAGTCTTTTTTTTTAAAAAAAAACCCGGGAAAACTGCCCCGGGGTATTTATAAGTAATTAGTTATCACTCCTCCCGGAACAATTTAGGTTATTATAATTATAAAAAAACAACCTACTATTAAAGTCATAACCAATCCTTAAAAAATGAATATCAAATTCCGATTTCCTGTAGTACCAAACGGCAATACTTTCCAAAAATTTTGGGAGCGCAAAATAATTAAATTGTATGAATAACAAAAAGGTTGACTAAAAAAACTCAGGAATCTTTCTTTATCCTCAGGATTTAAATTTTATAAAGTTCATTAGCCCTTACCAAATCAAGTTCGTGTTTTTGAAGCACCGCGATGCAAGTCTGAATATTAGCCGGACGGATAACCACGTTGGCCGATTCGCCCAACGAGAAGGCATACAAATATTCGATTTGGACCGACTCGTTTTTCAGGATTTCCAATGCCCGGGCCAATGCTCCGGGTTGATTGGGACAACTGATACAAACAACCTCGGTGAGACTGACCGAAAAATTATGTTCCCGCAGCAACTTAAGTGCTTTGTCGGGTTCAGAGACAATGGCCCTGAGGATACCAAAATCGCTGGTATCGGCCACGCTAAATGCCGTCATGTTAATCCCGTTTTTCCCAAGGATTTCAGAAACCTCGCTTAAGCGCCCCGATTTATTTTCGAGGAATACGGACAATTGCTTAATGATCATGGTTTTTCTTTTTATGGGTTACTTAAATTTTTCTTTTATCGATTACCCTCTGGGCTTTACCTTCGGAACGTTGTATCGACTTTGGCTCAACCAATTGCACCACCACCGAAACACCAAGGGTACTTTCAATATTCGATTTGATCTTCTTGCTTAGGTTTTGAAGGCTCCTGATGTCGTCGGAGAAGAACTGTTCTTGAACTTCAACTTGAATGGTCAATGTATCAAGATTTTCAGTTCTGTCAACAATCAACAAATAGTGGGGCTCTGTTTCGCTCATCTCGAGAAGCACACTTTCGATTTGCGATGGGAATACATTCACCCCGCGGATGATCAGCATGTCGTCGCTCCGGCCCTTGCATTTTTCCATCCTGACCAGGGTTCGGCCACACGTACATTTGTCGTAGATCAGCCGGGTAAGGTCGCGCGTGCGGTAGCGCAAAAGGGGAATCCCCTCTTTGGTGATGGTTGAGAATACGAGTTCGCCAACTTCACCGGGAGCAACAGGCTGAAGGGTAACCGGGTCAACAATTTCGGGCACAAAATGATCTTCGTTTACATGCATGCCCACTTGATGAACGCATTCGCAGGAAACGCCCGGCCCAACAATTTCGCTAAGGCCATAAAGGTCGATTGCCTTAATCTGAAGTTTTTCTTCAATTTCCTTACGCATGTTCTCACTCCATGGTTCAGCACCAAACATCCCAACCCTAAGGGGCATTGTGGATGGATCGATACCCGCTTCTTTAAGCACTTCAGCAATAAATAATGCATAGGAAGGAGTGCAACAGATGACGGTAGTTCCAAAATCCTGCATCAGTTGAATCTGCTTCCTTGTATTTCCCCCTGAAATCGGGATTACCGTGGCCCCCAGGTTTTCGGTACCATAATGAAGCCCCAGACCCCCAGTAAACAATCCATACCCATAAGCTACCTGTACAATATCTTCTTTATGAACTCCACCCATGCATAAGGCACGGGTAACACATTCGCTCCACATGGCAATGTCGTTTCGAGTGTACCCAACCACAGTAGGTCTTCCGGTGGTCCCCGACGAAGCATGAACCCTTACCACTTCACTCATGGGCACAGTAAACGATCCATAAGGGTAACTGTCGCGGAGGTCTTGCTTGGTTGTGAAAGGCAGTTTCGAGAGATCCTCAATGGTTTTAATGTCCTCGGGAACTAATCCTTTGTCCTGCATTTTCTGTCGATAATAGGGCACATTGTGATAGATTCGCCTAACAGTGGCCTTTAATCGCTCCGATTGCACCTCCGACATTGAGTCTCTTGAGGCACATTCCATTTTTTCATTCCAAATCATACGACTTTGTATTTGGTTTTTTCTATTCCTGAATTTTTAGTTTAAAAACGGGAATAAATGTACTGCAAAAAAAAGTTTATCCGAAGGGCCTTTACTAATATGTCATTTTTTTATATTCCCTGCATATCAAACTCTTTTTGATGTTAATTTAATGTTATATCTGTCGTTTTGTTATTTTTATTGTAATTTTAGTAGCTTTTTTCTTTTTTGCACATTTCAAACGCAAAATCACATACTATTTTGATATTTTTTGATCTTATACCCGTTTTTTTGGGTTTTTTCATTCTTTTTTTCTTTTTTCTGACTGTATACCCCATTTTTAACCAACCTCATTTCATTTATTTCATCTCTTTTATTATTCAACCCCCGTTTATAAAATTTGCATAGCAAAATCATATTTCTACTTTTGAGGCACAAACAAACTCAAAAAGACATAATTCAAACTATAAATAATTAAAAATGTAAACCATGAAGAAAATTTACAAAATGACGTTGTGTGCCTTACTGGTTCTTGCAGGATTAGAAACCATGGCACAAGAATGGAACACAGGTGTAGACCTTTATAGCAGCTACATCTGGAGGGGATCAAAGTTTGGAACTGGCCCGGCTGTTCAGCCTTCTGTTGAGTTTTCGAGTGGCGGATTGGCCATCGGGACCTGGGGATCGGTCTCGACCGGGGGTTGGGACGGTGCCTTCGAAACCGACGATGCAGGCCGTACCACATTTGTTGGTTCAGAAGCCTTCGAAATGGATTTATATGCAAGCTACAGTTTTGGGTTTGGGCTTACTCTTACGGTAACCGACTATTATTTCGGGGGAAAATATTTTGAAGGGGCATCGCACTACTTTGAACCATCGGTAGGCCTTGAACTGGGCAACTTCTCCCTATTGGGGGCCTATATGATCGGCGATGGGGTAAAAGACAGCTACGCTCAACTAGGCTATGCAATAGGGGATGTGGACCTGTATGTCGGGGCCGGGAATGGCCAGTATACCGAAGATGGAAAATTCATGGTCTGTAATGTAGGGATCGGCACTTCGAAGGAAATCAAGATTACCGATAGCTTTTCAATCCCGGTTTCCGGATCGGTATCCTTAAACCCTTCGACCCAAGGCTTTTTTGTTGCTGTCGGGGTTTCGTTTTAACAAACCGTTTTTTTAACAAGTTAATTACACTTTAAACATGCAAGAAGATGAAAAAAATTGAAGCCATAATCAGGAAATCGAAATTCGATGAGGCAAAAGATGCTCTTAATGAAGTGGGCATCGAGTTCTTCTCCTTCTGGGATGTCAGGGGCGTGGGTCAAACCCGCGAAGAAAGATCTTATCGGGGGATCATTTATGATACGAGTACCATTGAAAGGACCATGATCTCGATTATTGTACGCGATAAGAACGTACATAAAACTGTAAATGCCTTGATGAAGTCGGCCCGGACCGGTGAAATAGGCGACGGGAAAATATTCGTTTCAAACATTGAAGAATCGTATAGGATAAGGACCGGAGAGTCGGGCGATGAGTCGCTGTTCATCAAAGGAAAAGAAGAATAATCAAACACTAAAAAAGCAAGCATTATGGAAGAGTTATCAATGTCAATCAACACAATATGGGTTCTATTAGCTGCGGCACTCGTATTTTTCATGCAAGCGGGGTTTGCATTGGTTGAAGCCGGTTTTACCCGGGCAAAGAACGCATCGAACATCTTGATGAAAAACCTCATGGATTTTGTCATGGGTACAATCGCCTTCTGGCTGATTGGTTTTGGGATTATGTTCGGTACAAACAATGGTCTTATAGGTAGTTTTGACCTTTTCTCACTAAATACCTATCGAACCGACATCCCCGACATGGCGTTCCTTATTTTCCAAACCGTTTTTGCTGCCACAGCTGCCACCATCGTTTCGGGTGCCATGGCTGAAAGGACCAAATTTATCAGCTACCTGGTTTACAGCTTAATTATATCACTTGTAATCTATCCCATTTCAGGGCATTGGGCCTGGGGTGGAGGGTGGTTATCGACCCTGGCAACTCCGTTTCACGATTTTGCAGGCTCAACCGTGGTCCATTTTGTTGGAGGGTGCCTGGCCTTTACCGGCGCACTGATTTTGGGGCCAAGGTTAGGGAAATATGGCAAAGATGGCAAACCTAAAGCCATCCCGGGTCACAACCTTATGCTCGCGGCTTTAGGTGTATTTATCCTCTGGATTGGGTGGTTTGGTTTTAATCCAGGCTCTCAATTGGCTGCTGCCGGGGTATCGAATGCAAAAGCCATTTCGTTGATCTTTGTCAACACCAACATTGCTGCTGCAGGCGGAGCACTCTCGACCCTTACCTTTGTTTGGATCAAGCACAAGAAACCCACCCTGAGTATGACATTGAACGGCGCCCTGGCTGGTTTGGTTGCTGTTACCGCTGGATGCGATGCATTTTCACCCGGAGGATCACTGATTGTGGGACTTATTGCCGGGGTACTTGTGGTTCTGGCAGTTGAATTCTTTGACAAAGTTGCCAAAATCGACGATCCGGTTGGGGCAATTTCGGTGCATGGAATATGTGGAGCCGCAGGCACTATATTGGTGGGACTTTTTTCAACAAGCCAAGGTGTTTTTTATGGATTTGGCACCGACCTGCTGATTTCTCAGCTGATAGGAGTGGCCAGCATCGGGGCATGGGCTATCGGATGCGGGTTAATCCTCTTTTTTGCAATAAAGAAAACAATTGGAATTCGGGTAGAACCAAGAATCGAAGAAGAAGGTCTCGATATTTACGAGCACGGTGAGTCGGCTTACAATTAACCAACCCTTAATTTTTATCATACCTGTTTCTCAATGCGTCTTATTTTGTCAGTAACGCAGAAAGAGGCTGCCATCCAGGGCAGTCTCTTTTATTTGAGGATAAGCCCGTCGAGCATTGTAATATATTGAGCAATTCCTGCTTTGATTTCTGACAAATACACATATTCGTTGGCCGTATGCGAACGGGCCGAATCGCCGGGGCCCATTTTTACCGAGGTAAAATGCAACAGCGACTGGTCGCTCATGGTTGGCGATCCGTAACATTCGATCCCCAATTTTTTTGCCCTTAGCACGAAAGGATGATCTTGATTAATCCCCGAAGAATTGAGCCTTAACGAACGGGGAACCACCTCACAATGAAGCAATCCTGAAATAATATCGACCACTTCCTTGTTGCTGTAACATTCGTTGGTGCGGCAATCGACCACCAATTTGCACAAATCGGGTACCACATTATGCTGACACCCAGCTTCAATTTGGGTTACCGTAATTTTCACTTCGCCCAGGATTGGCGAAACTCTCTCAAAACGAAAATTGCGTAGTTTATTTATTTCATCAACAGCCAGGTAAATCGAGTTGATTCCCTCGTTTCGAGCGGCATGGCCGGCTTTGCCCCTAACGTAACAATCGAGTACCACCAAGCCCTTTTCGGCAATGGCCAGTTGCATCTGGGTAGGCTCGCCCACGAGGGCAAAATCGACCTTCCCCAGAATTGAAACCATGTAGGCTGCACCATTTTTCCCTGAACTTTCCTCTTCGGTAGTGGCACAGAAAATTAAGTTGTATGGCAAATTTTCATCCCGATAAAAATAACGATACACCGCGAGCAAAGAAACCAAGGGAGCTCCGGCATCGTTGCTGCCCAAGCCGATAAGCTTTTCGCCTTCGAGGGTGGCCCCAAAAGGATCGTATTCCCATCCCTCGACAGGCTTCACCGTATCGATATGAGAATTGAGCAAAACCACAGGCTTCCCATCCTTCCATTTAAGGTTGCGGCTCCATACATTGTTTTTTTCCCTTATCGGGTGTAAACCATTCGACTGCATGAATTGGAAAAGGATTTCGGCGGCTTCGTCTTCCTTACCTGAAAAAGAGGGCGTTTTAATCAATTGTGTTAGCAACTCAACACTTTCGAAAAAAAAATGGTCAATCGACATGTTTGTTCCAGTTTTTAGACCTCCAAAGATACAGGTTTAAACGAAAAATTGACAGGGATTAGCGAATGATCAATTTTTTATTCGAGCTAATCGCTCCGGTTTTTACCTGCACCTGATACACTCCCGGGACTAACGCTTCCAGATCGATTATCGACACTTCACTTTTAACAGGAGCAGTAAGCACCTCCCTACCCATCATATTGAAGATGCGAACTGTTGCAGGAAACGCTACATCACCCATTATGGAGCAATAAACCTTACCTTTTGCAGGATTGGGAAATAGTCGGATAGGAATCTGGGCGAACTCGGCTTGATCCGATGGCTTGATCACCACCAGCTTGTACCGGCCTTCAACTGGCAAGTAGTTCCGATTTCCCTGCTGAATCACCTGAAACCAAACCTCCCCGGGTGCAATAATTTGGATGGAATCGTCTTTCCAGAAAGCCACAGAATTATTCTCGGAAGTGGCTGTAATCGGCAAGCCTGAAGAAGCGGTCACCTTTCCAAAAATGGGCTTGCTTTGGGAAGTCACAGTATCGGGCAAGTACGACACTAAGGTTTGGGTTGCTTTCGCCACAGTTAAGATTTGGACCTTTTGATTTGCCGCTTCCCAGTTCTCGTCTCCGCTTTGAGAAGCTGAAACCGAAGTGATGCCAGCTCCGGTAATTTTCAAGGTATTGCCTGAAACCACAGCCACTTCGTGGTCTTCGGAACTGAAGTGTACAAGAAGCCCTGAAGTTGCTTTTGCTTGAAGAAGGAGTTCTTCACGATCGGAGAAGGTAAGCTCAGGAAACGGACTAAAATTGATTTCTTGTAATCCTTTGCCAATATTGAGTTCAAGCAATATTGAGTCGGCCTTATAATTTACACTTTCGGGTGTTTTCACTTTAACCCGGGTTTTTCCAGCCTTCTTCAGATAAAAACAATTATCATGAAATTCAGCAACTGACGGGTCGCTTACTTCAATAATTGCAACGAGATTGGCCGTCATGTTGATTTCAGGGCACACAATTTCCTCGTTTAAACGAATGTTTTCATCGAGTTTGACCGATAAGTCCGGATCTCCTTTTTCAACCATCAAATTAATTTCAAGTCCTTTAGCAGGGTTCCAGTTCCCGTTTCCAGGCTGACTGACATGGAGCGTAACCTTTCCAGCCTCACGAGGATAAAGTTCATTCCCTTTAATTTCCAAAACTGAATCGTTACTGAGGGTGAATACGGGTTCCAATCCTGAAGTAGAAAACACCTCGAACGAAACAGGCACCATACCCAACCGAAGTACAGGAATTTCGCCAAGATGAAGTGTTTGATCACCTTTAGAAACAACGATGGTCTTGCTTACCGGATTAGCAGCTTCAAACAGGGCATTTCCCTCTTGAGAAACCGTAAGTCTTACTGTTCCCGTAGCCATAATCACGATCGAATCGTCGATCACCTTCGCAATTGAATCGGGTTGAAAAGTAAAAGAGA
>CAZSIK010000073.1:3685-15586 GCA_964606515.1 uncultured Prolixibacteraceae bacterium | reverse complement strand
TCATTTGGCTATTATAACAGCGAAGGCATTATTAAAAACACTGGCTACGATGGGTACAACCTTCGTTTTGTAAGCCTGGTGAACATCTTTACCTGGCTAAGGATGAATGCAACCGTTTCGTTCAATACAAGCAATTCGGACTTGAAAGAATCGGCTAAAGTAAGAGAAACCAGCCCTATATTAGCAAGCCTTTCCAAATCACCCTTGCTCAATCCTTATCAATATGATGCCGAAGGCAAGGAAACCTCTCTTTTAACCGAAGTCGATGAGTTCGGGACCAGTAACCCAGTGGCCATCATCAATAATTTTGAAGCAAACAATAAAAACTATCACATTATCACTGCCTTAGGATTTGAAGCCGATCTG
Organism: uncultured Prolixibacteraceae bacterium; assembly: GCA_964606515.1. Lineage (GTDB taxonomy): Bacteria > Bacteroidota > Bacteroidia > Bacteroidales > Prolixibacteraceae > CAZSIK01. Next base: position 15,220 of record CAZSIK010000073.1, on the reverse strand, counting down.
GGTAAAAATCTTTTTTTGAAAAGTAATTTCGGTGTTACTTATAATGCCTTGAAGGAAAAATTGTTCATGCCCAACCGGGGTATGGAACGGTATTACGGGAAAGAAGCCCATAACGTGGCAAAAGCTTCAACCAATACCTTCAACGGCTTCAGCAACAATTCAATTCTGGTTTACAACAAAAAAATTGGCAACGATCATCTGATCAACTCTACTACCGGGATGAACCTGATGAACAACCGCTTTGAATACGACTGGGGCCTTACCAAGAATGCTCACGAGAACGACGAATACCGGATGTTGCAGGACGGGATCAATTCTCTACGAGAAATTGGTGGCCAAAACCGCGTTTGGAATTGGCTTTCGATCTACGAAAAAATTTCCTACAGCTATCAGGATAAATACTTTGTTATGGCCAGCCTTTCACTCGATGGTTCCTCACGAGTGGGAAAAGATGCCCCCAATACCCTTAAAATTTTAGGCAATCCATTCGGGATGTTTTATTCAACAGGCTTGGGTTGGAGAATTTCAAACGAATCGTTCCTCAACAAACAAGATTGGATCAATGACCTGAAAATTAGACTTTCGGCTGGACGTACAGGGAACGACGACATCGGAGAATCGAATGCCTACAACTATTATAAAACCCTACAGTTCAGGGAAACTACCGGGATCATCCCCGCTACAATTCCCAACAGCAAGTTAACCTATGAAACGGTCGACCAATTGAATGCCGGTATCGATATGGCTTTCTGGGGAAATCGCTTGAGATTGAATTTCGACCTGTTCCAAACCACCATCAGCAACATGTTGATTTATTCTCCATTAAACGCCTATTTGGGCTACGATGTGCGCCCCGAAAATGCAGGTAAAATGAAAAACAGCGGATGGGATGCCTATGCTTTCGTGCGCCTTGTGAACGGGAACAAATTCAAATGGGACATTGAAGCCACCCTTTCACAGGCGGTAAATGTGATGACGGAAATGAATGAAAGGGAAATTAGCCATTTTGGATCACACGAATTGATTAATGAAGAAGGTGCACCGGCCAACAGCTTCTATGGCTATCGCTTCAAAGGAGTTTACGCAACCTCAGCCTTAGCTGCTTCCGCAAATCTAGTCAACAACAAAGGGATCGCCTTTAAAGCCGGAGATGCCATATTTGAAGACCTTTCAGGACCAAACAATACTCCCGATGGAGTTATCAACGATTTCGACAAAACCGCTATCGGCTCGCCACTACCAGAATTGGTTGGTGGGCTCAATAACACATTTCGTTATGAAAACTGGTCGTTGAATGCTTTTGTAACTTTTGTAAGCGGAAACGAAATATTTAATTACGTGAGGTACCAGAACGAAAAAATGACCGGCTTTGCCAACCAGAGCAAAAACGTACTGAATCGTTGGCAATATGAAAACCAAATAACTGAAGTCCCCAGGGCCCTTTGGAACGATCCTGTAGGCAACTCGGCTTTCTCGACCCGCTGGATTGAGGATGGTTCGTACCTAAGATTGAAAAACATTTCCTTGAGTTATAAAATACCTCATGAGTTCTGGGGCTTAAAAAGTGCTGAATTTTATGTTTCGGCATCGAACGTGCTCACACTTTCAAAATATCTCGGATATGATCCTGAATTCGGATATTCGTACAATCCCATCGAACAAGGGATCGATTATGGCATGACCCCACAGTCACGCCAGTTTTTACTTGGAATTAAAATAGGCCTTTAATCATTTTTACGATAGAATTATGAACCGGATAGTAAGACCAATTATAATCATCGCTGCTTCAGTTTTCCTTACTTGGGGCTTGTGGTCGTGCGATAATTTCTTCAACCCCGATCAGGAACTGAACATCACCGAAGACCAGCTTTTCGACGATTGGTATGAATACCGCGCAGCCGCCATGGGTTTGTACGCGCTACAGCAACAGCTGGTCGAACAAATCGTGGTGCTGGGCGAACTGAGGGCCGATTTGCTTACAATCACCCCAAATGCCGACCCTGATCTGGTTGAAATATACAATTTCACTATTTCGAAAACCAACAAATATGCTTCACCGGCCAATTTTTTCAAATTGATTGCTGCTACAAACCGCTTCATTTCAATATTAGAAACCACCAAGCCCGATGTGCTCGACCCTAAGAAGGCGGTCAACAATTACGACCGGGTGTATGGCGAAGCCCTGTGCATGCGCGCCTGGGCCTATTTCAATGCGGCACGTATCTACGGAAAAGTACCCTACATCCATCAATCGCTTTCTACAATCGAAGAAATCGATGGCTATATCAACTCTCCCGAAACCTACATCGACAGCATCTATATTAACTATTCAATCGATGGATTCCTAAACGATACCTCATGGAATCAACCTGTAACCCTCGAAAAAAAATATTACGACCTCGAACGGATAATCCTTCATTTTACCAAAGAGCTTGAAACCAAAGTGAAAGCTGTTGGGGTTAATCACTACATCGATAACGACGACAATTCGTGGGAAGTAACCGTTTGGAGTACCTGGAGCTACAACACCCTGCTGGGCCAAATGTACCTTACCCTGGGCGACTACAGCAAAAGCATGGAGTACTTTAACAAAGTAACCTCCGATAACCAGACCAACCGTTACCAACTCGACAAAACCTTCGCAAACGAGCACTGGATGGAAATATTCATGTCAATCAACAACAATGAACACATCTATACTCTTTGGTTCAATAAAGCAGCCCAACAACAAAACAACCTTCAGCGCTTGTTCGAACCCTTCCCCCCCAACGAATACATGCTTAGGCCAACCAAACAGAGCATCCACCTTTGGGAAACCGTCTGGCGGGGGATGAACATCCGGTACGATTCCCAACGACCCGATAGCACGAAAACCCTTAACCCAGGTACTCCCGGCGACCTATTCCGTGGCTACGGATTCTCGTATGCCTATTCAAAGAATAACATGCTTCTGAGCTACGACGAAGTAGCAGCAATGCTCAGGTACAAAATGCTGGGCGAAAACAGAAGCGTGGAGAGTGCGATGGAAAACGTCGATACCCTTGTCTATAAATACTCGATCGGCAAAAATCTATACGATAAGGATGCCAACTTCATCGTGTACCGCGCTGCTTCAGTCAACCTATATATGGCCGAAATTTATAACTATTGGAATTATATGGAAGCGGGTGTAGTAAAATCGTATACAATTAATGCACTCAATATCATTAATAACGGGAGCAACTACGATCCGAAAACTACCCGAAAACAACTCGGCGTACGCGGCAGGGTTGGCCTGGGAGGAAATGTCGAAGGCTTAAAGGTCCAAAATATTAATTATGTGTTCGACCCTTTCACCAATAAATTCGTAGGTTGGTACGATATGTCGGATAACCTTAGGGGAAAACAATTCCAGCTCGAAAACCAAATCATGGACGAAAGGGCAAGGGAACTTGCTTATGAAGGGGAACGGTTTTACGATCTCATGCGGGTGGCCAGGAGAAGAAACGACCCCTCATACCTCGCCCAGAAAGTAGCTGAAAAGTACCCCTTGGATAAAAAAGAGGAAATCTACAACCTCCTGTTGAACGAGAAAAACTGGTACATAAATTATTTTGAATAGGAGTTTTTTTCATTTTTTTCAAATGATTAGACCAAGTTATTGAGATTGCCTGAGTTAAAGGTAATCTCTTTTTTTTGATATTTTTCACAAATCACGGGTAGGGTAAACCCTGTTCCTCGCGGATATAGGAAAAAAGAGGTTAAACATTAAATTCATTTGCCATGAAGACTCCAATGCCACTTGTGTTATTATTGATGGTGGCCCTGCTGTTTTCTTGTAACGCTAACATTGTAAACGATTTAGATACCGAAAAAGAATTGGCCATTGAGAAATCATCAACCATCGCGGTCAACGAGATTATGATGGAAAGCACTATTGAAGTAGGGCAATACGAGGCTGGCTTTTATTCCGAAACCGAAGCCTTGCTTAGAAAAGAAAATTTTTCGTTTCCACTACATTCAGTGTTTTAACCAACGGATCAAACCCGGAAGTTTGTTGTATTTCACTTTCGGGTAATACTCGGGAATAGCACCAAAACCAGCAAAAAACCGTGCAATACCCTCAATTTCTGAACCTTCAAAATCGAGTAAAAAAGGTTCACCGGCATGATCGTAGATAAACCGGTCAATCAGCGCATACATGGCCCTCGACTTTTTGCCCTCAGGGCTTAATACCGAATTGAGATAGGTATATCGGCCTTTTTCTTTTAAAAAAAATGCGGTGCCACAAACCTGATTGTGCCTGTCGCAAGCAAAGTACAACAGGCCTTCCTTACGGGCAATAGCATGAGCAACAATCTGTTTCAGTTTGGAGAGGTTCCGCAGGGTATGTTTTTCTCCAAATCGGGCGTTCAAGCCCATGAATTCTTCCATCCCCAATGAGGTAAAAATTGAAACTTCCTTCGCAGCTTTATTCACATATCGCCGAGTGTGTTGCGTATACCCTTCACGGATATGCGCGTAGGAGTTGTATAAGGAAAGAAGAAAATTTTTTCTTTGGCTTATTTCAAAGGCATGTTCAGGAATCGGGTTGAAAGCGTTAAAAGCCATTTCGATAAGTCGGAACTGCTTTTTCAACTCTCCGATAAAGAACGTAGTAATTTGAGGGGTTGCGGGCGGGAAAATACCCATTTGTTGACCATAAACAGGTTGAAAAGCATATTTGATCCACAGTTTCGAAGAAGAAATTACCGGCATCACGTATTCATAATCGCCATACACCCAACCCTGCCAATCGGGGTGAAGGAGATCGAGGTACCAGCTCATGGCATAACTCCGGCAATTGGGCGACCTTTTGATCACTTGGTCCCATCGCAGTACATCGATGGCTGAATTGTGCAGAATCGTGATTTGGCCCTGGTTCTTCTCCATCTTCAATTTTTCAGGCAAGTTACATTTTATCCCTGAGTATGGCACATGCTCCTGGCCATCCGGGTCATTACAAGGTAAACCTCCCTCCAGCCGGCCCAACGGCCATGGTCACTGAGCGATTCATTGTGCCATAGGCTAATAAAGGTGCCTCCAACCGCACGGGTTTCCTCCATCAATTTTTTTATTTTTTGAATGGACTCGGGACACTTCATGTTCCTGTATTCACGAAGCGTAACATCCATCACCATAAAAGGATGGATGGTTAAAGCTTTTGCAGCATTTTCGATCAGGTCGAAAAAAAGGTAAGGGGTACAAATGCTTGCCCTGAAACCAGGTCGTGAGGGATATCCCATGGTATAATCGTCGGTAATTCCACACTTGATTAAATTCCGATAGGTATCGGGGAATGAAAGCCTCAGGTAATGCTGACGACTATTTAATATTGTTCCACCGGTAATTCGTTCCAACCTCTCCACTTCAGTTTTCATCAGGTGAAGGTTTTTATAAGTTCCATATGAGGGATGGAGACCCACCTGGCCATTCAATGCCATATTCCTGATCAACGACCGATAAGATTTATTTCTGAATGAAAGGCTACGGTCGTGTTTCCCTTGTTTGTGGATCAGGAAAAAAAATACCGGCGAAAATCCATTGTCTTTATTCGTATCGAGAATAAAATCGTAATTATCATAAGGGTCTTTCTCGATATGTAACCACACCGCCCAACGCTTTCTAAGCAAGGGCCATCTACCATTGAAGACATCTTTTAAAGAACTCGCGAGGTTACGTGGAAGGCCTTTATTCTGAAAAGCCCAGGCATTGTCGATATCGATGGTGGGCAAATAGTGAAAACTGCTTGGTTCAAACAGATATCCGGGGACAAGTTCTTCGATTCGCCGAGCTACTTTTTGTGCCCAAATGTTTACAAGGGGTTTTTCTAGAAAACCTTTTGTTGCTGCAAGGCTATTCTTTACCTGAAATCGTTTGTGCCGGTCACGTTTCGAAGGCAAGTACTCCTCGTAACGCGTTACCAAATAAAATGAAGCAGCAAAACAATCGAAGGGGATAAACGAACCCGGCACAGAAAAAAAGGCAGGGGTACCTTCCCAATTCATTAAATCGGGATACTGGATCTGTAAGTGCTCTTCGAACAGGAGTCTTTTAGGTTGAAGCAGTAATCCATCTACATCGAAACGTTTCGAATAATTGATTTTTACCCCTTCCGACTGACTGAAACTACTGGGTTGATCGTAAAATTGTACCTGATCGTTTAATATGGTTTCAAAAATGAGTTTGAAACTATAGACAAGCCTTGACGTGATTTGCTCACAGAAGACATTCACCATGATTAATCCATTTAATTCGGATCAAAAATAGTATATTTTTTTTATCGGGGATCAAACAGCACCCCTTCATCAGCAAAACTATAAAAACTAGTACCTGCGGCAATGATATGATCGATTACCTTGATATCGATCAATTTGGCAGCTTGTGCCACTTTTTGGGTAAGTTCAATATCGGGTTTGCTGGGCTGACGGTTTCCGCTAGGGTGGTTGTGTACCAAAATCAATGAAGAGGCCAGCTTTTCGATGGCCATTTTCAGGATAATCCGGGCATCGATCAGGGTACCGCTAATTCCCCCCTGGCTAACTTTAACTTTATCGATCAAATGGTTAGATCTATCGAGATACAGTATCCAGAACTCTTCATGTTGAAGATGGGATAGTTCCAAACCGAGAATCTCCCAGGCATCGTTGCTCGATCGGACGACAGGCCGTTCGAAAGCCCGTGCCAATTGCCGTCGTTTTCCTAATTCCAGAGCAGCAAGAATATTCACTGCCTTGGCATCGCCAATGCCAAGAAACTCGTTTTTCAACTTATCGACCGTGGCTTTTCCCAAGAGATCAAGATTGTTGTTGAAGTACCGCATTATTCGCCTCGAGAGTTCTACTGCCGATTCGGTAGCATTTCCACTGCCAATGATTACTGCAAGCAACTCGGCGTCGGAGAGCGATGCCAATCCATTACTTAACATTTTCTCGCGTGGACGATCACTAACCGCCCATTGCTTGATGGTGAGTTTTTTATATGGGGCCATAATGGCCACAATTTAAAGTAAAGATTGGAAATACACAAGGCTGAAAGCTGTTTTTAATCAATCCTGAAAACCTCTGATGACCCCCCTTTCGGAATTCACGATGAAATCGATGATCTGCTTGACTTCTCCTGAAATTTCCATTTCCTTTCGGATCATCTCGATGGCTTGGGAATTGTTTAACCCACGTTGGAAAAAATACCGGTAGGTTTGCTGTATTTCGTTTATTTTTTCGTTCGAATAATTCCTGCGTCGCAGTCCAACCGAGTTGACCCCGGCATACGATAAAGGCTCGTTTGCCACAATGATGTAGGGCGGAATATCCTTACGCACCAGGGCACCACCACCGATATAAGCATGGGCACCAATTTTTACAAACTGATGAACCGCGGCTTTACCTCCGAGTATGGCCCACTCTTCCATTATCACTTCACCCGCAAGTGCCGAATAACTGGTCAACACGCAATTATCGGCAATAAAGCAATCGTGGGCAACATGCACGTACGACATAAGCAGGCAGCGCTTTCCTACTTTGGTAACTCCTTTGGCGTTGGTGCCACGATTAATGGTTACAAACTCCCGAATCGTGGTCTCATCACCAATTTCGACAAGAGTCTCTTCGCCATTGAATTTTAAATCCTGAGGTATTCCCGAAATCACAGCGCCCGGGAATATTTTACAGTTCTTTCCAATACGGGCCCCCTCCATAATTACGGCATTGGGCCCTATCCAGGTACCCTCGCCAATTTCAACATTGCCGTAAACCGTGGCAAAAGGTTCGATAATAACTTGGTTTCCAATTTTAGCTTCGGGATGAACATTTGCACGTGTGTCAATCATGGGTATTTTGAAATTACGAATAAGTATATTATTGATTCTCTATTATTTGTGCCATAAACTCTCCCTCGGAGGCAAGCTGAGCCCCCACAAAAACATATCCTTTCATGGTAGCAATTCCTCTTCGCAGGGGGCTAAGCAATTCAACCTTGATAATCAGGGTATCGCCGGGTACAATTTTTCTTCTGAATTTAATCCCGTCGATCTTTAAAAAATAGGTTGAAAAAGATTTGTCGGTAGGTTGCTGGTTTAAAATGAATAAACCCCCGGTTTGTGCCATGGCTTCGATTTGAAGTACTCCTGGGAATATGGGTTCATCAGGGAAATGGCCGGTAAATATAGGTTCATTTGCGGTGATGTTCTTTACCCCCACGATATAATTTTCTTTAATTTCAATAATTTTATCCACCAATAGAAAAGGATATCGATGGGGAAGGAGTTCCCTGATGCGGAGGATGTCCATTACCGGTTCGGCATCGGGAAAATAGAGAGGAGGGGCAGTCTTCGAAAATTGTTTTTTCATTTCACGGTTTAAGATCCTGGCAAACTGCACATTCGAGCTATGACCAGGCCTTGTGGCAATAATCCTCCCTTTAATCCGCTTGCCTACCAGGGTGAGGTCGCCGATTAAATCGAGCAGCTTATGCCTTGCGGGTTCGTTTTCAAAGTGGAGCTGAAGGTTATTTAAAATACCCCCTTCATTTTTCAGTTTAATATGTGCATGATGAAACAAATCGGCTATACGGTCGAGTTCAGTTTGCGAAATTTCGCGATCGATAATGACAATGGCATTATCAAGGTCGCCACCCCTGACCAGGTTGTTGTTCAACAAAAATTCAAGTTCATGGAGGAAAACGAAAGTACGGCAGGGAGCAATTTCTGTTTCAAAACTGTCGAGTGAATCAAGTTGTGCGAACTGGTTGTTTAATACTTTCGACTTGAACGAAATCATTACCTGAAGGTTGAAATGGTCGTCGGGTAAGGCCACCAGTTCCACCCCGCTTTCTTTGTCCTGAAAAGCAAATTTTTCACGGATTTCAAAATATTCCCTTACGGCTTCCTGATCGATAATGCAGTCATATCCAACTGCATCGATTATTCGCTTGGCGCTCCCGTCAAGGATTGGAGCTTCAGGGGCATCGATTTCAATCAGGAGGTTGTCGATTCCCAAGGCATGGATGGCGGCAAGGGTATGCTCGATCGTTCCAACACGGGCCCCTTCTTTCTCGATGACAGTTCCCCTTGAAGTGTCGACTACATTTACAACATCTGCCTCAATTATTGGCGATCCGGGTAAATCGATACGTTGAAACACGATCCCCTGGTTAACCGGAGCTGGTTTCATCTTCATATTCACCAACAATCCGGTATGCAACCCTTTACCAGAGATCAATATCTCGTGTTTTATTGTTTTTTGAAAATCGGTCATAATGTAGAAAAAACGTTAATCAATATTTTGATTTTTAAGAATTTGCAATTCTCTTTTCAATTGTCTGACTTCAGTGACCAAATCGGGTAAGTTTTTAAAGGCGGCATGCGATTTTCTGTATTTTGAAGCCTCAAAAGAATAAATGCCCATTTGAATGCTGTTTTCAGGAATATTGGTAGTAACCCCTGTTTTGGCCGCGAGTATGACCCCGTCGCCAACCTTGAGATGGCCGGCTACCCCAACCTGCCCGGCCACAGTACAATTCTTCCCGATAACCGAAGATCCGGCAATCCCCGTCAAGGCAGCAAGCACCGAGTTCTCGTTAATCTCGCAATTGTGCCCGATCTGAACCAGGTTGTCGAGTTTTACTCCTTTTCGTATGAACGTGGAGCCCATGGTAGCACAATCGATAGTGGTATTGGCCCCGATTTCCACGTCGTCTTCAATTACCACGTTACCGGTTTGGGGCAATTTGCGGTAAGTACCATCGTCCTGGCGTACAAAGCCAAAGCCATCGGAGCCGACCACCACCCCGGCATGGAGCACGCAACGCTTACCAATCCGGGTATCGGGATAAATTTTCACTCCCGGGAAAATAACAGCATCGTCCTCGATAATTGAATTCTCTCCTATCCAGCAATGGGGATAAATTTTCACATTATTTCCCAAAACCACGTTGTCGGCAACATAAGCAAATGCGCCAATGTACACCGATTGGCCCAGCCGGGCCGATGAAGCCAAAAAAGAAGGGTTCTCGATTCCAGATTTCACCGGAACTGTTTTCTGGACCATCTCAAGCAGCCTGCCCATAGCATCGTATGAATTCCGCACCTTGATCAGCGTGGATTGTATCGGCTTTTCGGGAATAAAATCGAGATTGACAAGCACAATTGACGCTTGGGTAGTATACAGATATGGGGTATATTTCGGATTCGACAGAAAGGACAAGGATCCTGGCTGCCCTTCTTCAATTTTTGAAAAACGATCGACTGTAACAGTAGGGTTACCTACAATTTCGCCTTGCAATAAGGCAGCTAATTCAGCAGCAGTAAATTGCATTGTATATAAAATTTGTGCAAATTAAAAACAAAAATCCTTTATTTCCAATTCTTTGGGGTAGCAAAGAAAATGTTTGGTGATGCACTTCGAAAATGCCTTTAAATCAATATCCGATGCTTGGCCGATATGTTGGGTTTCGCCACTTTTTTTCAAAATGAAGATATCGTCGGTACCAGTTTCGTATGCGCTGTTGGTTATTGTACCCGAAAAAACAAGGTAGCAGATTTCTTCCGGGTTCATTGCAAGCTTTTTCATTGCAATTTTTTTTAGACCATCCAGCTTTTCTTCACAAGGAGCTTGATCGGATAGGAGAATCCTGAATAATTTTCTTTTAACCAAAGCTTCCGAAAGAAGGCTTAAAATCCTGTCGGGGTGATGGCACCATATTTTAATGGATGAGATGATGTCGGCATCGTCGAGTTCAACAAAATTTTCAATCAATTCCTGGCGGAACAGTTCATTTTCCTGCCAGCCACCGGAGATCCGGTTTTGAAGAAACCATTGCAGCTGGGGAGGACCAAACAGTTCGAAACTTTCTATGGCTAATTCACGGGCCCTTTCTAAAATCCTGATCAAAAGCTGCTCGGCAACAATCACGGTTTTGTGAAGGTAAACCTGCCAATACATCAACCTTCGGGCAATCAGAAATTTTTCGACCGAATAAATCCCCTTGATATCCACAACCAAGGTATCGTTATTGACATTCAGCATTTTAATGATCCGGTCGGAACCCACCAAGCCCTCGACCACCCCGCTGTAAAAACTATCGCGCCTGAGGTAATCGAGCCGGTCCATATCGAGCTGGCTACTCATCAGCTGGTGAAGAAATTTTTTGGGGTAGCGATTCCTGAAAATGGCAATTGCCAGATCTAAGCGGCCATTGTACTGCTTGTTGAGTTCATTCATCAACAACAGCGAAAGTTCCTCGTGGTGGGTTCCCACAACCAACGTATTTTCGAGGGCGTGCGAAAATGGGCCATGGCCAATGTCGTGCAATAAAATGGCCTGAGACAAGGCTTCGGCTTCCTCGTTTGATATCTCGGCACCCTTTTGCCTTAGTATTTCAATGGCCGAGCCAACCAATCCCAAGGCACCTAAGGCATGTTCAAAGCGGGTATGGTTCGCCCCTGGGTATACCAAATGTGAAAGACCAAGTTGCTTAATCCTTCTTAAACGCTGAAAATATGGATGTTCAATAAGGTCA
>CAZSIK010000073.1:0-3675 GCA_964606515.1 uncultured Prolixibacteraceae bacterium | reverse complement strand
TGTAGTGTGATAAAACCAAAAACCGGATCATTGATGATTTTCCTTTTATTGATTTTCGATTGGCAGGTCATTATTTCAAGAAATTTAAAATATTAACGAAAGTAGTATATTCCAAAATATTCAAAGTGAAAAAAAGTACAAAATGTCAAGTGTTTTTTAATCAACACATTTTGTCCGATTGAGTTATTTTTATATTTTTGCCCCCGTTCTGTATAAAGATGGAATAGGGGACAGGATCGTCCCCTATTTTGTTAAGAAATTGTAATGGTTCAGAAAGAATACATAGAAAAATTGGTTAACGAAGTGGTATCGGAGCCTTTCTTTGTTGTAGATATCACGGTAACACCTGGTAATGGTATCGAGATTTTAGTCGATGGCGACCAGGGAATATCCATTCAGAAATGTGTCGAAATTAGCCGACACATCGAAGGAAACCTCGATCGTGAAACCGATGATTTCGCCCTGAATGTTTCATCGCCTGGCTTAGGCCGCCCTTTGAAAGTACATCGACAGTATTTAAAAAATATCGGGCAAAAAGTCGAAGTAGCCCGTTCGGGGGCAGAACCTCTGACCGGAATACTCAAAAGTGTCGACAACGAAGGTTTTGACCTTGAGTTCACCACTCGCGAGAAATTGGAAGGAAGCAAACGGAAAATAGAAACGTTGCAGGTTCAACGTGTTCTTTTTTCAGAAGGAGCCTTAGTGAAAAATGTTATTTCGTTTAAATAAAAAAATGTAGGAACAATGGAGAACGTTAATCTTATCGATACGTTTGCCGAATTTAAGGATTTAAAAAGCATCGACCGGCCAACCATGATGAGTGTGTTGGAAGATGTTTTCCGCAGTATGCTTCAGAAAAAATACGGTAGCGATGAAAATTTCGACATCATCATCAATATCGACAAGGGGGACTTTGAAATCTGGCACTACCGTGAAGTAGTGGCCGATGAAGATTTCCAGGATCCTGCCAAGGAAATCACCTTAAGCGAAGCCAAAAAGATCGATTCTGAATTTGAAATTGGCGAAGAGGTCAGCGATGAAGTCAAACTACTCGATTTCGGGCGTAGAGCCATCCTGAACCTTCGGCAAAACCTGGCAAGCCGTATCCTCGAGTTGGAAAAAGACAACATCTACACCAAATATAAAGACAAAATCGGAGAGATCGTTACCGGTGAAGTTTATCAAATTTGGAAAAAAGAAATCCTCATTCTCGACGATGAAGGAAATGAACTGCTCTTGCCCAAGAGCGAACAAATCCCTACCGATTACTTCAGAAAGGGCGACTCGCTCAGGGCCGTAGTGTATAAGGTTGAACTGAGGAACAACAATCCAATGATCATCTTGTCGCGTACCCAGCCCGCATTCCTTGAACGGCTATTTGAGTTGGAAGTTCCCGAAATTTTCGACGGGCTCATTACAATCAAGAAAATAGTACGTAGCCCCGGGCAAAGGGCAAAAGTAGCCGTCGAATCGTACGATGAACGTATCGATCCGGTAGGCGCCTGCGTTGGGATGAAAGGCTCACGGATCCATGGCATAGTTAGAGAGCTCAGGAACGAAAACATCGACGTGATCAATTACACGACCAACCCCAACTTATTCATACAAAGAGCACTGAACCCGGCTAAAATTTCAAGCATCCGCATCAACGAGGCCAATAAAACAGCCGAAGTATACCTGAAACCCGATGAAGTATCTTTGGCCATCGGGAAAGGAGGCTTGAACATCAAACTGGCCAGCCAACTTACCGGTTACGAAATCGACGTGTACCGCGAAACCCAGGTCGACGACGAAGATGTGAACCTTGAAGAATTTGCTGATGAAATCGAAGGGTGGGTTATCGATGAGCTTAAAGCCATTGGATGCGATACCGCCAAGAACGTGTTGAGCATTACACGCGACGATTTGATCAAGCGCACCGATTTGGAAGAAGAGACCATTGACGAAGTACTAAAAGTTTTAAGATCAGAATTTGAAGACTAATATAATATCCCGCATAGGCAGTTTAAGCAAAGATTTAATACTCGAAAAGTTTAATATGGTATCAGGCAAAGGTATATATCGATTGGGGAAAGTAGCAAGGGACTTCAATGTGGGGACTTCCACCATTGTCGAATTCCTTCAAAAGAAAGGGCATGAGGTGGAAACAAACCCTAATGCCAAGATCACCGAAGACCAGTATGCACTGATTACTAAAGAGTACAGTAAGGATATTGATATCAAGAAGGAATCTGAAAAGCTTAACCTTAGGGTTCATCGTCATCAAAAAAATGAAACCATCACCATCGACGATGTAGCAAAACCCGATGACAACGAAGAGGATAATTTTGAAGACTCCGATGAAGATGTAGTCAGAATTACCGATTTAAGTGCAAAAAAATCGGTAAAACCTACTTTTGCCCCAAAAGAAGAGGACCATGTAAAAACCGAAATCCCCAAAAAAGAATTTAAAATTGTAGGCAAAATCGATCTCGAGGCAAAACCAAAACCTCAACCTCCTGAACAAAAGCCGAAACCTGAAGCAATCACCGAACCTGCGAAATCTGTTCCCGTTCAGCCAAAAACCGAACCTAAAGAAGCAAAAGTTGCCCCGGTTGAACCCACCCGGAAACAAATACCCGATTCAACTCCTGCCAGCGATACGACTGTAAAGAAGCCTGCACAACCCGAACCGGAGAAAAACACAAAACTTACCTCCGAACCGGTTAAAAGCGAGAGCAAAGAACCTGAAAATCTCGAACAAAAAGAAATAATTCCTGAAGTTACTCAGGTTGTGGAAGATGCTAACGAGATTAAAACAAAAATCCCAAAGGTTGAAAACGACCTGAAAGTAGTTGGTAAAATCGACCTGAACAGCCTTAACCAAAGAACCCGTCCCCCCAAAAAATCTAAAAAACAAAGAGACGACGAAAGAAAAGCTCGTCTGAAAATTAAAAAGGTAGGCCCCTCCGAGCCTGCCCCTGCCGGAGATACAGAACCGGAAATGATTTCCCATATCCCTCCGAAAATGGGTGGTCCCAACGTGATCGGCAAAATCCAATTAACCACCAGGAGCGGAGAAGCAGCCAACGCTCAATCCGATGCTGCTGCAAGAAAGAAAAAACGGAAACGAATATCAAAAGAACGAGTTGACCTTTCGACCGGTAATGGTACTGAAAAACAAGGAGAAAAGAAAGACGGGGCTAAAAAACCCCAATTGAAAAAAGATGGGATCAAAGGCAAAAAAAGAATCATTAGGCCTGAAGTTTCAGAAGAAGATGTTTCGCGCCAGGTTAAAGATACCTTAGCTCGTCTAACTTCAAAAACCAAATCGAAAGGATCAAAATACCGCAAAGAAAAAAGGGCCGCCTTTAGCGAAAAAATGGCCCTCGAAGAAGCTTTGGCCCAGGAAGGACACAAAATTATCAAGGTCACCGAGTTCGTTTCAGTCAACGAACTGGCTACCATGATGGATGTTCCGGCCACTAAAGTTATTGCAGCCTGTATGAGCCTCGGTTTGTTCGTTTCAATTAACCAAAGGCTCGATGCCGAAACCATGTCGGTAGTAGCAGAAGAATTCGGCTTCAGGGTCGAATTCATCAGTGCCGAAGTGATGGAAGCCATCGAGGAAGAAGTCGATCGCCCCCATGACCTGGTCTCGCGTCCACCCATAGTTACGGTGATGGGTCATGTCGA
>CAZSIK010000072.1:634-15629 GCA_964606515.1 uncultured Prolixibacteraceae bacterium | reverse complement strand
ATTGGACAAAATCCGTTTTTCATCAAAACATCCAATGTTGTCCAAATTCGATATTTTCTTGCTTGATAAAGACGACGAGTTGAGCGATGTTTTGTACGTTCTGCGGCATAAGAGTATTCCCCTGTTTTACCTGAGCCGACTCCTTTCTGAAATATTATTGAGCTGAAAAACTCTAATTGATCAACTATATTTTTCCCTAACTCAGTATTTCTCTTGGTTAATCCTATCGAATTTGTACCCAAATCAATTCCTAATGTTTCAGACATGATTTTGTTTTTTGGTTTATATTACTAAATTTGCACATACAATTTGAAAGACTTTTCATAATAAGGCTATAAGCCGAAGAAATTTCTAAACCTCGCGTACTCCGTGGGGTTTTTATTTCTTCTTTTTTATCTCATTGATTTTCATCTTAGGCTTTAATTCACCTGATTCTAATTGGTTCATTTTAACGACTTCTAATTTACAATAATTACTTTGGAATATACAAATGACCAATAGGATTTAAAATTTAATTGTTAATAAAATCCATTTATTTGAAGAATCGAAACGTAAATTTTTGTGAAATCCAAATTTTATGAAAATACAAACATAAATTTCAATGAAATTTCTGCTGAATTGAAAATTGAAACATCAATTTCAATAAAATTTTCACCAAATGGTTTCCCCAGGTTTGGATTTCAATAAAAACGCGATTTTATGAAAATCCAAACATAAATTCCCATAAAAAAAAGCCCGGAACTGAAATCCAAACTTGGGAATCAATTCCAGGCATTTTTTACATCTTATAAAGCTTATTCGGCTTTATTGGTGGGTTCATGATTATTGCCATTCTTCGATGGTGGATTAATCTGAGGGAAGAGCCGGTTGGCAAATGCCTTCCCAAATTTTAACCCGGCAGCATGAAGATTTTGTTCGTATTGCCGGCATAAATCAGTTTTGGCAATGGCTTCGTAAGCTTCGACCGTTTTTTGCACGTTAAGAGCCGCATTAAGACTGTCGATGGCTACTTTGCAAGCATTGTTCGCTGTTTGAAGCGGGGCAATGAGGGCAGCTAATTCATGGCTTTCGCCAAGGCTTTGGATCCCTAAAATTAATTTCTCGACCAACGAGGGTTCATGTTCCGAAGCCGAATAAACAACCTTCGACAAACCTTCGGGGAACAATTTGCGAATAATGCCAATCCCCGGATGATCGCGGTCGAATTTCTTACAGGCTTCGTACAAATCGCGTACTTTGTCGTCGAGCAACCCATCCTTCAACGCGAGCAAGTCGCGTTTGGCCTGGGTTTCGTCTTTGGCAGCCATAACAGCTGCCACTTTGGTGGTTAACTCCTGGTAAAACGGCTCAATTGCCGCTGCCAGTTCTTCTCCGCCATTAATCTGGCGGGTGAGGCGGATGTGCCTCTTTGCAATTTTGAGATGCACTTTAACGGATTGCTTCTCTGAAAGAAGTTGAGCCATTGTTTAAATTTAAAATTACTAATAAAAAAAAGATTATCACACTCGCAAACAACCCGGAAAATTCCCTGTAAAAACAAATATTTCAGGTTGTTTAGCTTTTTTCTTTCCTTATCATTTTTGCTTCAACTCCCATCCTGTCAAACAAAACATTCATGCAACCTTTAACCCAATTAATTTTAATTACTATGAAGAACAAAATAATTGAAAAAAAAACAATAAATCAATACATTTATTGTATATATAAAACTATTTTACAGCATATTGAGAACAGCCTATTTCGTTATTAAAAAAATGGTCATCAATGGTTCAACCGATCGGGATAATCGTTTAATTTGTTCCCAGTTATGAACCGCAAAATTTTATTCTGGTCGGCCATTTTTGCCATCTCGATGGGCTTCTTCGAAAGCGCTGTGGTAGTGTATCTCAGGGCTTTGTCGCAACCTGGAGGTTTTGTGTTTCCCATTCCCGAACTACCGTCCCTTATTGAAAAAACGGAATTCTTGCGCGAATTTTTCTCGCTACTCATGTTGGCAGCAGTGGCTTGCCTCCTCGAAAAAAGGTTCATGGGACGTTTTGCTTGGTTTATATTCAACTTTGCCATTTGGGACCTGTTTTATTACCTTTTCTTGTGGCTCCTGATCGGCTGGCCTGGTTCACTGCTCACTCACGATCTGCTTTTCCTGATCCCCGTGCCCTGGACCGCACCGGTGCTTGCCCCGATGTTGTTATCGTTATTAATGATCGCGCTGGCCCTATTGGTATTTACACACTCCCAAAAAATCCATTACCTGAAGTTCAAGGGCAACGAACTCCTCTTCCTGATCGTGGGTTCCTTGCTTTGTCTGCTCTCGTTCATGTACGATCCCATTTTCTTCCCTGAAAAAATCACGGGGGCAAGCTACCAACCCTCCGCTTTCAACTGGTATCTTTTTGGCGCTGGTTTCCTGCTTATCCTGAGCGGGGTTGTGCTGTTCCACATTCAGAAAAAGCGAACCAAACGTTAATGATAAGATTCCTAAGGTCTGAGGGAAATCTATTCGCTTTTCAATCGACTCGCGAGAGCTGTTTGCCAATAACCATGAATGAAACAAATCACAATTACAGGCTCTTATCAAAATATCTATATTCCGGCCATGCAGCGTGGTGCCTTATTTCGAAGGGTGATGGAATCTCAACAAGATGATATTCAGTAACTAATTAAGCTATTACCCTTCGAGAATAATTCTGGTTCGTTTTTTGCAACGCTGCGTTGTATAAGTTGTCAATTGAAATAACGATAAAAACAAACAGCCATGAAAACGAAACTAGCCGGTCTGATCATCGCGATGATTTTCGCAGCAGGCCAAATCCAAGCAGAAACCAGGGTACGGGTAAAGGCAACAGGGTACGATATTAGCGATAATCTCGACCTGAAAGCTGTTGCTTCGCTTTTTGGCGAATCTCGTAACCTCGAGCGCTTCGAAAGGGAATTAAACGACCCCAAGAACGGAATCTCCAACCTCGACCTGAACGAAGATGGGTATATCGACTACCTCAGGGTGATTGAGATTGCCGAAAACAGGAAGCACCTGGTGTGCATCCAGGCTGTGCTCGATAAGGACATTTATCAGGATGTGGCTACCATCGAGGTGGAAAACGAACGTGATGAATATTCCATCCTCATCGTGGGCAACCACTTTATATACGGTCCCGATTATTATATCCGCCCGGTTTATTATCGTCGTCCGGTGATTTACTCTTACTTTTACGGTCCCTACTACCGGCCCTGGAATTCGCCCTATTACTGGGGTTATTATCCGCGCTGGTACAAACACCGCAGGCCCCATCCGGTGTTCCACTACCACAAACATATTCATGTCCACATCAACCAGCGGAACCGGTACGATTACCCTGAATACAGAAACCATCACCATCATAGCGACCTTCACATGAAAATAGGGCGTAACGATTTTGAAAAGAGCCATCCCGACAAATCGTTCAACAAACGGCAGAATGAATATAAGAACCGACGCGAGATCGACATGAACCGCAGATCGGAACGGCCTAATACGGGAATCCAGGGGAACAATGAAAAATCGGTGAAAGGAAATGAATCCCGGAATAGGGAAGTCCGTACAAATGAATATAAACGCGATTCCAGGCCGGTTCAAGGAATTCAACGGGACAAATCGGAGGCTCCACGGCGTGAAAGCAGGGAGCGGACAGTGAAGCCTTCTGATCGCGAAAAATCGACTGAAATGAAGAAGGTGGAAATTAAAAAGACTGAGAGCAGGAGAAATGATACCGGGAAAAAGCCGGCAGAAATACGCGGGAATACAGGAAGCTCAAGAGAAAAAACAGTTGCCCCGAAAAGTGGTGCCATAAGGGAAAAAACAAAACCGGCTGCCGAAAAAAGCGTGAGAAAAATCAGCGATCAACCCAAAAGAGAAGCCACTTCAAAGCCGGCCCAACGATCGGCAAAAACCAAAAACGAGAGCAATGGAAAGGCTGACAGAAGATAGATGGATAACAAGAAGTTGAAAAGCATAATAATTAAGATCGAAAATCCCCAGGTACGAAAGGCTTCGACCCGGGGATTTTCATTTTATATCTTACTTACTTAAGAAAGCCCTGTAGCCCGTCCATCGGGAAGCAACCTCATTTTCGTGGCCGCGGGAACTTTAGGCAGCCCGGGCATGGTCATGATGTTTCCACAAATAATGACTACGAATCCTGCCCCGGCCGAAACCCTGGCCTCGTTTACTGTAATTTTAAAACCTCTTGGCCTACCAATCAATTTATCGTTGTCTGATAACGATTTCGACGATTTGGCCACGCAAATCGGGAGGTTGCCAAACCCGTGACGTTCGTAAAGTTCAATATCGTTGATGGCCTTAGGTGAAAATTCAACGTCATCGGCTCCATATAGGTTTCGTGCCAGGGTGAGCACTTTTTCACGGATCGGCATCTCGAGTGGGTATTGATAAGTGATTTTTTTCCCTGCAAAAGCATTGGTCGATTCGACAACCGCATCGGCAAGGTCGAGCGCCCCTTCACCCCCGTTGGCGTAATGGGTGGCCACGATGGCTTTTACACCCAGCCTGGCAAAATGATCGATTACTGTTTTGATTTCCTGGTCGGTGTCGTCGTCGAAACGATTAATGGCAATGATGGGTTGAATGCCAAATTGCTTTATGTTTTCAACGTGTTTTTCGAGATTGGCAAAACCGCCATTTTCGTTTTTCCATCCATGGTATTTGAGTGCTTTAATAGTGGCAACAATCACCGTGGCGCAAGGATTAAGCCCGGCAATACGGCATTTGATGTCGAAGAATTTTTCGGCACCCAGATCGGTGGCAAAACCGGCCTCGGTTACCACATAATCCGATAATTTCATGGCCATGCGGGTCGCGATAGCCGAATTGGTTCCCTGGGCAATGTTGGCAAAAGGTCCTGCATGGACCAGTGCCGGTGTGCCCTCGATGGTTTGCACCAAATTGGGATGAATGGTATCGCGAAGTAAGATTTGCATGGCTCCTTCAGCCTGTAGATCCCGGGCCCTTACTGGCTCTCCTTTATAGGTGAATCCGACGATGGTGCGGCCAAGTCGTTCGCCAAGATCCTGATAATTTTGGGTCAGGCAAAGCATGGCCATCACTTCCGAAGCCGGGGTGATGTTAAAGCCATCCTGGCGCGGAACGCCATTCATTACGCCCCCCAGTCCGATAAAAATTTGTCTGAGTGCACGGTCGTTCAAATCGATAACCCGGCGCCAGATGATCCGGCGAGGATCAATGTTCAGTTCATTTCCATGCTGTAAATGGTTGTCGACCATGGCGGCAAGCAGGTTGTTGGCTTTGCTTACCGAGTACATATCGCCTACAAAGTGCAGGTTGATATCTTCGGCGGGCATTACCTGTGCTTTGCCCGCGCCGGTGCCTCCCCCTTTGATCCCGAAATAAGGTCCTAATGATGGTTCACGTAAACAGATGGTGGTTTTTAAGCCCTTTCTTCTCAGGGCATCGCCCAAACCTATGGTGGTGGTGGTTTTTCCTTCACCCTGGGGTGTGGGAGTCATCGCGGTAACAAGGATCAGTTTCCCATCGGGTTTATTTTTGTTTTCTTCAAGTACACTAACCGGCACTTTAGCAATGAAATGCCCGTGAGGAAGGATTATTTCCCGATCGAGGCCAAGTTCTTCGGCTACTTCAGCAATGCGTTTGATTTTGTATCCATTGAATTCCGCGCTGTTCATGATTTTAGGTTTTTGGTTGTTTGAAAGGCTAAAAATAGAAAATACATTTCAACCTAAGCGTTGATTTGTGAAGGTTTTTCAGGCTGCTTCAGTTTTATGGTTCAAATAATCGTGCAATTCCTTCTTGATTCGAAGGGCAAATTCCCTTCTCGGTAATCAGGCCGGTAACGAGCCGTGCAGGGGTAACATCGAAACCATGATTTGCTATGGAACTAAATTCGGGAACCAATTGGGCCTTCGTGTTATTTCCATAAGCAAAACGTACTTCATCTTCATGGCGGGTTTCGATCGGGATCTCTTTTATGCCATCTGCAATCGATAAGTCGATCGAGGAAGTAGGCAGGGCTACATAAAAAGGGACGTGATTGTCGAAAGCAGCCAGGGCTTTCAGGTAGGTTCCGATTTTGTTGCATACGTCGCCCGAACGGGTGGTGCGGTCGCTGCCCACGAGGACCATGTCGACCAATCCATGCTGCATCAGGTGCCCCCCGGCATTATCAACAATAACCGTATGGGCCACACCCTCGTGGTGCAATTCGAAGGCCGTTAATTTGCTTCCCTGGTTGCGGGGCCTGGTTTCATCGACCCAAACATGAACCGGGATGCCTTTTAAATGGGCTTTGTAAATTGGTGCCAGGGCGGTGCCCCAGTCGATGCAGGCCAGCCAGCCAGCATTGCAATGGGTAAGGATGTTCACCGTTTTACGTCCTTTTTCCATCCAAATATTTTCGATGAGGTGACAACCAACGTCACCGATGGCTTCACTACAAGCAATTTCTTCCATTTTCAATAATTCAGCAGTCTGAAAAGCAAGTTCCTTTGCCCGGGAAATATCTGTAACACTTTTCACTGCATGATAGACCCTGTCGACTCCATAAGCAAGGTTCACCGCCGTTGGCCGGGCTTTTTTCATCGTGTTGCAGGCCGATAAAAATTGATCATTGAAATTGGCACTGCCCTGAAATTCGTATAGGGCAAGCCAGAGACCGTAAGCTGCAGTTACCCCGATCAGGGGAGCACCCCTTACTTCCATTTGGGCAATGGCCTGAAAAGAATCGTCGAACGATTTCAATTTTTTAATGTTAATTTGGAACGGCAATTTTGCCTGATCGATGATCATTACTTCAGACTTGTGCCAATCGGCCCAAATGGTTTGAAAATTTTGACCGTTGAGATGCATATAGAATTGTTTTGGTTTGATTACAGTAGCAAATTAACAGCTTTTTCGAATGAGAACAGGAACAAGAAAGAACATTATTTTTGATTTGGGTGGGGTTATTTTGAATGTCGATGAAGAGCTAAGTATCAGCGAGTTCAAAAAATTGTTAAAGCCCAACATCGTGTTGTCGAGAGATAATGACGATTTTTTCAGACTGGTCAGCAGTATGGAAACCGGGCAATTGGACCAGCAACGGTTTTGTGATTTTTTTAAACCTTTTCTGCGCGACCAGATTGAACCTTTTCAACTGGTCGATGCCTGGTGTGCGATGCTGCTCGAAGTACCAGAATGCCGGGTAAAAATGATCAAAACTCTTTCGAACGAGTCCACGCTTTTCTTGCTAAGCAATACCGACCCTTTGCATATTGCCGAGTTTGAGTCCGATTTTCTTTATCGCTTCGGGTACCCACTTCCCAGCTTATTCGAAGCGGTTTTTTATTCCTCAGACATGAAAATCCGTAAACCTTTGCCGGGAGCATTTCAATATGTACTCGATAAAACTGGGATCGTTGCCGATGAAACCTTATTCATCGACGATCGGGAGGAAAACTGTAAAGCCGCTGCAGAATTGGGAATGAACACCATTAAGGTGCCGGCTCATACGGGGCTTGAGGCAGTGATTGACCAGGTTAATGAATGGTTGAAAAAATAACTGTTTATACAAGCGATTCATTATTTTTGTGCCATGTCGATTCAATGCGAACAAATAGTAAAGAAGTACGGAACGCAGTTGGCACTCGATAAGGTTAGCTTTGAAGTGTTGCCTGGCCAGGTTACCGGTTTTCTTGGGCCAAACGGGGCTGGCAAATCTACGCTGATGAAGATCCTTTCGGGATATATCCCTGCCGATTCGGGCAGTGCGGTCATCGCGGGAATCCCTGTCGATTTCCTAAAGCCGGGTTTTCGTTCCCAAATCGGATATTTACCCGAACATACTCCACTTTATCCCGAAATGTACATCAGGGAATACCTTGAAATGGCGGCGGGTTTTTACGGCATCAAATCGAGAAAAAATCGAATATCGGAAGTTATTGACTTAACAGGACTTCAGCCCGAGGTTGGGAAAAAAATTGGGGCCTTGTCGAAAGGCTACCGGCAAAGAGTAGGCTTAGCCCAGGCTTTGGTGCACGATCCTAAGGTGTTGATCCTCGATGAACCTACTTCAGGATTGGACCCCAACCAGCTCGACGAAATCCGCAACTTAATTGTAACCGTAAGCAAGGAAAAAACGGTATTGCTTTCAACTCACATCATGCAGGAGGTGGAAGCCATTTGCAACCGGGTCATCATCATCAACAAAGGAAAACTGGTAGCCGACGATTCAACTGCCCACATCGGTCAGCTGGTGCAAAATGGAGTACAAAAGGTTGAGGTTAATTTTCTTGAAAAAGTTGATTTGAACGAACTGGCAACGCTTCCTTATATTAGCATCGCAGAAATCGGCAAATCCGGCGACTTTTTATTGACTTCAAAATCGGATAGCGATATTCGTCCTCTTCTATTTCAAACAGCCATTGAGAAGGGCTGGACACTTATTACTCTTAAGGAGCATTCCCGTAGTCTTGAAAATATTTTCAGGGAGTTGACCCATCAGGATTAGAATTGAATTTGTTGCTTGTTCGAAAAACAACTCAATAGGATAAAGAAAAGGGCAACCCTATTGGGCCACCCCTCTCTTGTTAACGTATCTCCCTGATAAATCCCAAATCGTTAATCTGAAATCGTTAATCTGAAATCATTAATCTGAAATCATTAATCTGAAATCGTTAATCTGAAATCATTTATACTCTTCCCAGCTCTTGATCGCCAAATCCTCGACACGGTATTTACAAATAGCATGGATGAAGGCACTGGCCACATTTGAATTGGTAATGAGGGGAATATTATAATCGATGGCATTTCGGCGAATGTAATACCCGTTGCCCAACTCCCGGGTGGTGTGGTCTTTCGGGATGTTGATCACCAAATCGAGTTTTTTCTCTTTGATATAATCGCTTATGTTGGGTTTGCTCTCTTCCTCGTCAGGCCAATGCAATAACTTGCATTGTACATTATTATCGCGGAGGAAGCGGTAAGTGCCATCGGAAGCAAAAATAGCATAGCCTTTATCAACCAGCATTTGCACCGGTTTCAATAATTCGAGTTTCGAACGCATGGGACCTGATGAAACCAGGATATTTTTCTTGGGTATGGTATAGCCCACCGAAAGCATCGATTTCATGATGGCCTCGTAAAAGTTATCGCCCAAACAAGCCACTTCACCAGTTGAACTCATGTCGACGCCTAACACCGGGTCGGCATTCAATAAACGGTGAAACGAGAATTGAGGGGCTTTCACTCCAACATAGTCCAGTTCGAAAAGCGATTTGTCGGGCTTGGTATACGGCACTTCCAACATCACTTTCGTGGCCAGTTCAATCAGGTTGAATTTCATGACCTTCGAAACGAAGGGGAAGCTTCTTGAAGACCTCAGGTTGCATTCAATTACTTTTATATCATTATCTTTTGCCAGTAATTGCATGTTGAAGGGACCCGAAATTTCGAGGCCTTTGGCTACCTGTCGTGCAATTTTTTTTATGCGCCTGATGGTTTCGATGTACAATTTCTGTGGAGGAAACACCATGGTGGCATCGCCCGAATGTACCCCGGCAAATTCAACGTGCTCTGAAATGGCATAGGCAACAATTTCGCCCTTATCGGCCACGGCATCGATTTCGATTTCTTTGGCTTGCTCAATAAACTCGGTAACCACCACTGGATGTTCTTTCGAAACATTGGCTGCCAATTCAAGAAAGTGTTCCAACTGATCTTTATTCGAAACCACGTTCATGGCGGCACCCGAAAGCACGTACGAGGGACGGATCAACACGGGAAACCCAACTTCATCGACAAAGCGATAGATTTCGTCGATGGTAGAAAGTTTTTTCCACCGGGGTTGGTCTACATCGATTTGATCGAGTAAGGAGGAAAATTTCTGGCGGTCTTCGGCATTATCGATATTGACCGGAGAAGTTCCCAAAATTGACACGTTCATGCGGTGCAGTTTCATGGCCAGGTTGTTGGGGATTTGCCCTCCGGTTGAAACAATGGTTCCTTTAGGTTGTTCCAGTTCCACGATATCCATCACCCGTTCGAATGAAAGTTCATCGAAATACAGCCGGTCGCAGTTGTCGTAATCGGTGCTGACGGTTTCCGGGTTGTAATTGATCATTACCGACCGAAAACCTTCCTTGCGAATGGTATTGGCGGCGTTTACCCCGCACCAGTCGAATTCGACAGAAGATCCGATGCGGTAGGCCCCCGATCCCAAAACAATAACAGAATTATTATCGTGTTCGAAATTTACATCGTGTTCGGTAGCGTTGTAAGTAACATACAAATAGTTGGTTAAGGCGGGATATTCGCCGGCCAGGGTATCGATTTGTTTGATAAACGGGGTAATCCCTTTATTTTTCCTGTATTCCCTGACTTTCAACTGACTATCGTGCATTTGGTTGATTTCGGGTTTCAACACCATCCGGGCAATCTGAAAATCGGAGAAGCCGAATTTTTTTGCCTGCAACAAGGTTTCGTCGGGAAGGCTTTCAATTGAATCGTACGATTTAAGGGTACAGCGTAGTTGATAAAGGCCCATGAGTTTTTGCAGGAACCAGCGATCGATCCTGGTACGTTGGTAGACCTCTTCAACCGAATACCCTTTATGAAAAGCTTCGGCGATGGCAAAAATGCGTCGGTCGGTTGGGTTGGCTAATTCCTCCTCGATTGCTTCGATGGTGATTTCTTCGCGGTTGCCCACGAAACCATGCATGCCGATTCCTACCATACGTATTCCTTTTTGGATGGCTTCTTCGAAATTACGGCCAATCGACATGATTTCCCCCACCGATTTCATCGAGCTTCCAATTTGCTTCGAAACCCCAACAAATTTGGTCAGGTCCCAGCGGGGAATTTTGCAAACTACATAGTCGAGGGCAGGTTCAAAGCAGGCCGTGGTAACTTTGGTAACCGTATTTTTCAATTCGTGGAGGCCGTATCCAAGTCCCAATTTGGCAGCAACAAAAGCAAGAGGATAACCGGTGGCTTTGGAAGCCAGCGCCGATGAACGGCTGAGGCGGGCATTCACTTCAATTACCCGGTAATCTTCCGAAAACGGATCGAGGGCAAACTGCACGTTGCATTCGCCCACCACACCTATACGACGGATAATCCGTATTGATATTTCCCTAAGTTTATGATATTCCTTATTGGTAAGGGTTTGAGAAGGCGCTACCACGATACTTTCACCGGTGTGAATTCCAAGCGGGTCGAAATTTTCCATGTTACACACCGTGATGCAGTTGTCGTATTGATCGCGCACGACTTCGTATTCGACCTCTTTCCAACCTTTAATCGACTCCTCGACCAATATTTGTGGCGAATAAGAAAAAGCATTCGATGCCCTTTCTTCGAGTTCTTTCATGTTGTTGCAGAAGCCCGAACCTAATCCGCCAAGGGTATAGGCCGCCCTGATGATGATGGGAAATCCAACTTCACCCACAGCCGCTTTGGCTTCGGCCATATTGGCGCAGGCAATGCTCTTGGGGGTTTTTACATCAATGCTCTTTAAAATTTTGGCAAAGATGTCGCGGTCTTCGGTATCGATAATCGACTGCACCGGGGTGCCTAAAACTTCAAGCTTGTATTTTTCGAGCACGCCCGATTCGAAAAGTTTAACCCCGCAATTCAAGGCTGTTTGTCCGCCAAAAGCCAGTAATATCCCCTGTGGTTTTTCTTTTTTTATGACTTCTTCAACGAAGTACGGGGTAACCGGAAGGAAATAAATCCGGTCGGCAATTTCTTCCGAGGTTTGAATAGTGGCAATGTTGGGGTTGATCAGGATGGTCTCAATTCCTTCTTCCTTAAGTGCTTTTAATGCTTGGGAACCTGAATAGTCGAACTCGCCTGCTTCGCCAATTTTCAAAGCGCCCGAGCCCAGTACTATTGCTTTTTTAATATGAGATTTATACCCTTGTAACGTGTTGTTGTTCATCTTTAAAGCGGATTAATCTATTTTCTTGAATTTTCGGATTGCACGAATAAAATCGTCGAAGAGGAATTCAGTATCCACGGGCCCGCTGGTGGCTTCAGGGTGAAACTGGGTCGAGAAGAAAGGTTTGGTTTTATGCCTGATTCCTTCGTTGGTTTGATCGTTTACGTTGATAAACAGAGGTTCCCAGTCGGCAGGAATGGTCTCGTTGGCTATAGCATATCCATGGTTTTGGGAGGTGATGAAGCAACGATTGGTTCCATTCAGCAAAACCGGTTGGTTGTGGCTGCGATGTCCGTATTTAAGCTTATAGGTTTCAGCTCCGGCAGCCCTGGCGAGCAGTTGATTTCCCAGGCAAATGCCCATGATCGGGATGTTGTTGTTTAATGCTTTCCTGAGGTGAGAAGTAGTGATTTCACACATAGCGGGGTCGCCGGGCCCGTTCGAAATAAATAATCCGTCATAATCTTCATTGTTAAAATCATAATCCCATGGGACTACTTTAACCTGAACGCCTCGTTTGAGCAAACACCGGATGATGTTGTATTTTACCCCGCAATCGACCAGCACTACTTTTAAATCAGCATGTCCGTAACAAACCGGACTTTTCACACTGGCCAAAGCTACCAAGTTTTCATGGTTGGGGTCGTAGAGTTCAATCTCATCGCCTTCAAACTCGATTTTACCTAACAGGGATCCTTTTTCCCTGAGGATTTTGGTCAACGCGCGGGTGTCGATATCGTACAAGCCTGGGATGCTGTTTTCTTTCAACCAATCGCCTAAGCTTTTAATGGCGTTCCAATGGCTGTATTCAAAAGAGTAATCGGAAATGATCAAGCCTGAGATTTGCACTTTCTCCGATTCATAGGATTCGAATAGTCCATCGTTGGCCTTATCCGATGGTACCCCGTAATTCCCGATAAGCGGGAAGGTCGATACGAGGATTTGCCCCGTGTACGATGGATCGGTAAGGCTTTCAGGGTATCCTACCATCGCGGTGTAAAAAACCACTTCGCCGGCAACCGAACGTTCACTTCCAAACGATTTTCCGGTAAATACGCTCCCGTCTTCCAGGATCAGTTTTGCTCTCTTCAAGGTTCCTAAATGTTTTTCGGTTTCTATATAAAAAAAATGCGCCTGTCTGCGGGTGCAGAAGACGCATTTGCTGTTTTCTTGATTCTATGCTTTATCAGAATTCTCACTAAATTCAATATCAATAATCGCTTACAAAAATAGAAAAGTTTGTTGGAAAAAATTGCAGGAAAATAAAAAATGAATATTTTTGCCGTGTTATTGTATAAATATACAAAACTAATGAAGGCAAAGATGCAAAGGTTGGTGGCGATACGGCAATTGATCAGTGAAAAAGAGATCACTAGCCAGGAAGAGTTGGTTGTGTTATTAAAACGTAAAGGTTACGATTTGACCCAGGCTACCCTTTCACGCGATTTAAAATCGTTGCAGGTCATAAAAGCGCCAGGTTTGGAAGGAGGGTATGTGTATCGTTTGTCAAAGCCTGAGAATACAGGCACAAAAGTAGAAAATACAGGCCAGCGTTTTTTGTCGGATGGAATTGTATCGCTTGAAGGATCGGGAAATATGGCCGTAATCAAAACCAAACCGGCATTTGCAAGCAGCATTGCCGCGGTAATCGACTCGGTCAACCCATTTGGGATACTGGGCACCATAGCTGGTGACGATACTGTATTCATGGTCATCCGTGAGGGAATTGAAAAAAATGATTTAATTAAAATAATTGTATCCATTTTCCCAGGATTGAAGGGAAAAAATATTTAAGTGAAGAAGGAAAATGAACGAGGCGGAAAAGGTTAAAGTGATGATTGCTACGGAAGAGCATCTGAAATATGTCGATACCATTAACGATACCATTCAGCGTGCTTCCGAGGAGAGGGGGACTGGGATTGCCCGACGTACTTATGAATATGTTGCCGGGAAAATGATTGAAGGAAAGGCCATAATCGCCCTTGATGGGGAAAAGTTTGCGGGGTTTTGCTATATCGAATCCTGGGGCCATCATAAATATGTGGCCAACTCGGGTTTGATTGTGGATAAAGCTTACCGCGGTGCAGGCTTGGCCAAACGGATTAAAAAAATGGCCTTCGAGCTTTCGAGGAAAAGGTTTCCTGATTCAAAACTATTCGGTTTAACCACAGGGCTTCCGGTGATGAAAATTAACTCGGAACTGGGTTATCGGCCTGTTACCTTTTCTGAATTGACCGATGATCAGGATTTCTGGAAAGGATGTCAAAGCTGTGTGAATTACGACATCCTGATGAGGACACAAAGAACCAAGTGCCTTTGTACTGCTATGTTGTACGATCCTGAATGGGAAAAGAAAGACAAGGAGCAAAAGACAGAAAAAAATGGGATGGCCGTTTCCTTAAAGAAATGGTTTGCCCGTAACCGGTCGGGTGCTTCTATGCCTTTAATGTCGAAACTAAATTTTTTCAAGAAACAATAACAATATAAATGGTGCCGCGCTTATGCCTTTAAGGCTGGTAATTCGCAATTTCATTTTCTTTTACATTGCAGGGATGGATGTTTTTAAATCGTGTAATTGGTTAAGTAAAGTGCCACCCTGCAAATTTGGTATTTGGGTTAGTAAAGTTTATTATTTGCGGCACCATTTTTTATCTTTGCACCTTACGAGAAATTAAGTAAGGCCGTTTTATATTTTGAAGCTGGCCTTCATTTAATATAAATGTAATAGAAATGGAAAACAAAAAAGTTGTTCTGGCATTCAGCGGGGGCCTCGATACTTCGTTCTGCGCCAAATACCTGGCCGAAGAAAAGGGCCTCGAAGTGTATACTGCAATTGCCAATACCGGCGGTTTCTCTGCTTCCGAATTAAAAACAATCGAAGAACGGGCCTATCGATTAGGGGCCAAAAAACATGTGGCGATCGATGTAACCCGGGAATACTACAGCAAGAGCATACGTTATATGGTGTATGGCAACGTGTTGCGTAACAACACGTATCCAATATCGGTCAGTTCGGAACGGATATTTCAAGCCATTGCCATCATTCAATA
>CAZSIK010000072.1:0-624 GCA_964606515.1 uncultured Prolixibacteraceae bacterium | reverse complement strand
GGAGCAGGAAACGACCAGGTTCGTTTCGATTTGACTTTCGAAGTGCTTGCTCCTGAAATTAAAATCTTAACTCCTACACGCGACCTTGTATTGACCCGTGAATACGAAATTGATTATCTGAAGAAGCATGGTTATGAAGCCGATTTTACCAAGATGGAGTATTCGATAAACGCGGGCCTTTGGGGTACATCGGTGGGAGGAAAGGAAACTTTGAAGAGTGAACAAACCTTGCCCGAAAAGGCTTATCCAAGCCAGCTTAAACAAGAGGGGACAAAACAAATCAGGATTGGGTTCAATAAAGGTGAATTTTGTTCTCTCGATGGGAAAACTTACGATAACCCGGTTGAGGCCATCAAAGATTTAAATGCCATTGCTTCGGAATTCGCCATTGGCCGCGATATGCACATTGGCGATACCATCATCGGGATAAAAGGCCGTGTGGGGTTCGAAGCTGCTGCCCCGCTGATCCTCATTAAAGCTCATCAAATGCTCGAAAAACACACGCTGACCAAATGGCAGATTTATTGGAAGGAACAATTGGGCAATTGGTATGGAATGTTCCTTCACGAAGCTTTATACCTCGAACCTGTGATGCGCGACATCGAGAAATTTCTCGAAAACTCG
>CAZSIK010000071.1:0-15685 GCA_964606515.1 uncultured Prolixibacteraceae bacterium | reverse complement strand
GCCCGGGGAATGATGCGCCGATATAAAGTGGAAGCGGTTTGCACTACTGATGATCCGATCGATTCGCTTGAACATCATATAAAAACACGCGAAAGCGGTTTCGAAACCAAGATGCTGCCCACCTGGCGCCCCGATAAGGCTATGGCCGTAGAAGTGCCGGTCGATTTCAGGGCTTATGTGGATAAGTTGTCGGAAGTTAGTGGAATTTCTATAGCAAAATTCGACGATATGATCGATGCACTTCAGAAAAGGCACGATTTCTTTGCCAAACAGGGCTGCCGGCTTTCAGACCACGGGATTGAAGAATTTTATGCTGAAGACTATACCGAAGCCGAAATCAAAGCAATTTTCAACAAAGTATATGGAGGCACCCTGCTTTCGAAGGAGGAAATCTTGAAGTTCAAATCGGCCATGATGATCGTGTTTGGTGAAATGGATCATTCGAAGGGATGGACCCAGCAGTTCCATTACGGGGCCATCAGGAACAATAATGCCAAAATGTTCAAACTGCTTGGTGCCGATACAGGCTTCGATTCAATTGGTGAATTCACTACAGCCAAGGCCATGTCGAAATACCTCGACCGCCTAAACTCGAACGATAAACTGACCAAAACCATTCTGTATAACTTGAACCCAAGTGCTAACGAAGTAATAGCTACCATGTTGGGTAATTTCCAGGATGGCACTGTTGCCGGTAAAATCCAGTTTGGTTCAGGTTGGTGGTTCCTCGACCAGAAAGACGGCATGGAAAAACAGATGAACTCGTTGTCGGTGCTTGGTTTGCTCAGCCGTTTTGTGGGCATGCTCACCGACTCGCGTAGCTTCATGTCTTACCCGCGTCACGAGTATTTCCGCCGCACCTTGTGTAACCTGGTTGGCCGTGATGTTGAAAATGGTGAGATCCCTTCCTCCGAAATGGAATTCGTTGGGAAGATGATCGAGAACATCTCGTATTACAATGCCAAAAATTATTTTAATTTTTAAGAAACCGTATTGTTGAAAAATAATTGAGGCGGCCCAATTTGGACCGCCTCAACTTTTTTGCGGATAGATTAGAGAATTATTGAAATCATTCTGTTTGTTTAACCAAACTAACCTCTCCCAATAATCCCGCATCGAGTAATGGTTTCCCCTCCAACATGTATGGCGCTGTTGTCCAGGTTATCCGTTCGGTTTCGGGCAACTGTTGATCGCCAATCAAACGGTTGGCCCAGGTGTTGGTGATTTCTACCTCAAGTTGGTTCGAACCTTCAAGCAATACTTTGGTCACTTCAACCCGGAAAGGAAATGTCCAAGCCACACCGCAGTAGGTCCCGTTCAGCTTCACACTTGCAATATTGGCCACTCTGCCCAGGTCAATCCAGACCCGTTGCTGTGGTTTTTCTTCAAGGAGGAAGGTTTTATTGTATGCCGCTGTTCCTGAATAGTGTTTGATGCCTGGTTCTGAAAAGGTAGTCCAGCTTTTCAATTCATTGGTGATCACCGGGTGGGTTGGTCCTCCTGAAGTAGAATCGAAAGCGATTTGCCATGGCCCGGTCAAAGTCATTAATGTGTCGGTTTCGATCCGGTTGGTACCATCGTTTTGTGATTTTTTATTGGTCTTTTCTTCAAAAACAACAAAAAGGGATCCGTTGGCTGGCAGCTTCAAAGTAAGCGAAGTGCGGTCATCGGATATTTTCCACTGATTAGCAGTTGTAATTTCACCGGTCACCGGATCAAACAATTCGGGTATTCGCCCCTTGATCCTGAACGAAAAGGATAGCGTACGATCCAATTCTATTTGGTTTGAAACGAAATAGATATCAGCAGTGGCTGATTTTCGATGTGACCAGGCTAAATCCCGTGCCCGGGTTCCTTCGGATTCGAATGCCAGAAAATCGGGTTCGATTTCAAGCTCTTTAAAGTCGGGGAAATGATAGGAGCCAATAAGAACTTTTCCTCTTTTTATGTTGAACCCGGATATTGAATTTCCTTGATCATCGGAACAAGAAAAAGATTCTCCTTTGAGCAATTTATTTACAAATCGGATCGATTTTTTATCGTCTTTTACCGGGGTAGGGGGTTCCGAAAAGAGGATTTTCGCGCCGTCTGCTACCAGATCGTAAATTTTTTCGGCAACGGCACCCGAGAGTTGATTGCCGTTGGGGTTCATCGGATGAGCCCCTGGCAGTAACAAAAGGCCATAACTGGCCCTGCCGGGCAATACAATACGTTGGTTTTCTACCTTCGCCAGACGGAGCAGGGCATCGGGATTAAATGAGTCGTAAGTGTAACCATTTAGCGGATCAACCCAATCTTTGGGGTCGGAGATGTTGGCCGAGTGGAATACGCCACGGGGCATCTCCCGGATGGGCAGCCCCTCATTTTTTAACCGTTTTTTTTCTGCTTCAACTTTTTCGGTTCCAAAAATACCTGGCAGGAAAGGGACCAGCCTTTCGGGCAAAACGGCACGACGCGGAATCTCCTCGCCGGTAAAAACCGCGATGTCGGTCACCGGCTGGCCTTGTTGTAGCAAAGCCTGGCAGCGGGTAAGGTAATCGACCCAGGCTTTACCGGGCTTCCACCAGGTCTGGTCGCGTTGGAAATAAAGGCCAATGGGATCGAGGGTCATGCCTGGTTTGCGGTCCATCCAGGGGTTTTGGGTGAAAATATGAAATACATATTTGTTGAAGCCAAGCGCAAAGTTGCGATCTCCAAGGGTTTTGAGCATACCGGGATGTTCGTCCCAGGCCATCCGCAGTTCGGTAAAACATTCAGCCTGAATTATATTTTTTCCATACACATGAGCGCCTGAAATGGCATCGAGGGCATCGTTGGGTTTATCGTGCGTAGGACTGCGGAACCAGAATTCACCCATAGGAATATCGACAATGCCGTAATGGAGCATCCCGTCGCTGGTCATAGTAGGTGCAACGCATTCGGCGCTGAAACGGATGTCCATCTCCTTCACCTTTTTATGGTATACCTGGTAGAAATTTTCCTGTGTGAGTTCAACGATGGTGGTACGTATATCCTTTAGTATTTTTTCCGATTCGGAAGCACAAGTAATGGGGATACCGGCCATTACCGGTAAAAACGGGATCAGGTCGTAGCCCCTTCGCTTTTTAAATTCTTGGGCAAAGCGCGGGGTCCAATTTTGTGAACCACACTCCCAACTATCGACGTGAAAAACAGTAAGAACCTTTGATGCCAGGTCCTTTCCAGCCATTTCGACGGCTTTGCCAAACCATTGGTCGAACTGGAACTTAACTGCTTCGGGATTAAATTTGTCGACTTCGAGACCCAAACCTCCACCGCCGGTGTAGTTGGTATGGCCTGTTGAAGTGTGCCCCATTCGCAGCAAGGTCCAGTTGTCCTTGGGAACAGTCCACTCGATGGTTCCGTCGGCTTTGATCAGGTGAGTAAGGTTGATGATTTTTTTCGGATCGATACAAAGCCCGCTTTCAACTTGTTTTTCGGTAGTTGGGGGAGCAACGCGCCAAACCGATGCGTTTTTCCCTTCGTAATGATGAATTTTGGGTCTACCTGAAAGGCCAAGGTAGAGCAAACGCAAATTGGGCCTCCATTTGGCTGCGTCGAGGTCTTCGGCTCCGGGTTCAGTGCCTTCGGGGTTGAAATGGAAACGGAAATATTTTGCAGTAACCGGTTCTATAGCGTGAGTATAAGGTGCGTCGGTATCCTGCCAGCCATGCCTCGGGGGTTCGAGCCTTCCCAGTGAAGTGAAATTTTGCCCGTCGTTACTGACTTCAACCAAAAGCCTTTGCGATTGAAAATTGTTTCCTTTCGATCCGACCTGAATGGAGCGACAGGTAAAAGGTTCTTCGAATTGATATTGGATCCAGCAAGGCTCATCGCTACGAAACGTATCCTGGTTGGTCGGATTGATCAGCGCGGAAGCATTGTTACCGTTGCTCGATGTAATTACAGGAATGGTGGTTTGGGTATCGAATTGGCTTCCTTCCGGGCTGGGGTAGGCAAAAAGGGCAATGTCGCGGTAAAAATTTTCTTTAATCCCGGGCTGTGGCAGTTGAAGGGTTTGTTTACTGCCTCCTTTAATTGTGGTATCGGCCCAGACCACCTTTTGCATCGATAGTTCCGGGGTGATCCAGGGACCGCCTGAAAGGGCAAAACCATCGCAGGCATGAATTGCCAGTTTCAGCCCAAGCCGGTCGGCCTCATTAAACGCGTGCTTCACCATTTCCCACCATTCGGGGGTGAGTTGTACCATGACCGGTTCAAAGAGTGGCGGATTACTGGCGTTTTTGAGTGGCATCAGGTAAGCCCCTGCAATCCCTGCCTCTTTCATGGCTTCCAGATCAGCAGTTATGCCTTCGGCGCTGACGGCAGCTCTCATCCAATACCAGAATACCCAGGGATGGGCTTCGTCGGGAGGATTGCTGAAAACCGACCGGAGACTTTGTGGTTCTTGTTGCTTTGGTTCCTGACAACCAAACGACAACAATAAGAACAGGAGGCTTGAAAACAAATGTATTGGCTTCATCATATTTGTTTTTGTTTTACACCGGCAATGGTTGAAAAATGTTGGGTTTCAAATTTATGAAAACGTTTTCAAAAACCAATATTTTTCTTACTTTGCACG
Organism: uncultured Prolixibacteraceae bacterium; assembly: GCA_964606515.1. Lineage (GTDB taxonomy): Bacteria > Bacteroidota > Bacteroidia > Bacteroidales > Prolixibacteraceae > CAZSIK01. The sequence goes on along the minus strand of CAZSIK010000071.1, from coordinate 11,085 downwards.
CACTTATTCAATTCAAAGAATACAACTATGACCAAAACGTTGGGATTGATACATACCTCTGCAACCTTAGTGCCGGTATTTCAGGCATTGATTGACAAGTACCTGGATGGAAAGGATATCAAAGTATTCAATATTGTTGACGACAGCCTGATAAAAAATACCATTGCCCACGGCGCTTTGACCCCCGATACCTCGCGCAGGGTGGCTGCTTATGTCGCTTCGGCTGAAGCAGCAGGAGCCGACTTTATCCTGGTTACTTGTTCTTCAATTGGACCGGCAGTGGAGGCTTCGTCTGTATTTACAGGTGTTCCGGTGATGCGGGTTGATCAAGCTATGGCCGACAAAGCAGTACAAATGGGGAAAAAGATTGGGGTGGTAGCCACTTTATCAACAACCCTTGAGCCCACCAGCGATTTGGTTCTTCGGCGGGCCACTCTTGCCGGAAAGAAAATTGTACTGACCTCGAAGTTATGCGATGGGGCATTTGATGCGCTGATGGGCGGTAAACCTGAAATTCACGATGAAATGGTAGCCAGGGCACTAAAGGAACTGGCGCTGAAAGTCGATGTGATTGTGCTGGCCCAGGCATCGATGGCACGCGTGGCCGATCAACTTTCAGCCGAAGACAAAAAAGTGCCCATACTTACAAGTCCTGAACTGGCCATGCAACAACTGGCCAATATTCTGTAAGCAATGGAAAAAATTTCAAAATACTGTTTTTTCCTGGGTATTGCTGCCCTTGCGCTTTTGTTGTTCTCGTTGGCATTTGGTTTCGATGCCGCAATAAAACCGCTGGCAGTTTTGGCTGTACTAAGTATTGCCATCGGTTTACGTTCGGTGACTTCCCTAAAAAGTTTTCAATATACAGCCTGGATTATTGTGGCCATTGTATGTGGTTTACTTTATCCTTCGGCTTTTCTAAAAATTGGGGAAGTCGATTTGCGGAACAAGTGGGTCATCCTGTTCATTATACAAATGGTGATGTTTGGCATGGGTACTCAAATGAGCATCAACGATTTTGCCAACATCAAAACCATGGGGAAAGGAGTGCTTGTAGGCATTTTATGCCAGTTTTCCATTATGCCACTGATAGGATACCTGCTTGCACGTGTTTTTCATTTTGAGCCCGAGATTGCTGCCGGCATTATTCTGATCGGTTCGTGTTCGAGTGGGCTTGCTTCGAACGTGATGACTTACCTGGCCAAGGCCAACCTACCACTTTCGGTTACTCTTACGGCTGTGGCCACCTTATTGGCACCAATAATGACCCCTTTTTGGATGAAAATGTTGGCAGGCACCTTGGTCGAAGTGAATTTTACCAATATGTGCATCGAAATTATTCAAATTGTGATCGTGCCTATTGGCGCAGCCATGTTGTACGATGTGTACCGTCTCGAACTGAAGAAGTGGATTAAACGCATCGATGTGGCTTTCGTTTTCTCTTGTATTTGGTTGCTTGCTCAAGTTTTTGGGGTTTGGAAGTTGATGACGGCCAATGGTTCTAAAGATATTATAACCGGGCTTACCCTGTTTAATTTTATTAACGGTTCTGTTATTGTAGGAAAACTGTTTTATCACGCCACAAAATTGATTTCACAATTGAAGGATTTTATGCCTTTGGTATCGATGTTCGGAATCGTGTATTTTACCTTGGTTACCACAGCGGCCAGTCGTGATAATATATTGGCTATTGGCTTTCTATTGTTATTGGTTGCCATGCTGCACAATTCCCTGGGTTATTTTTTAGGATACTGGTTTAGTCGGGTTCTTGGATTGGATAAGAACTCGTGCCGTACCGTTGCGCTCGAAGTAGGGCTTCAGAACGGGGGCATGGCTTCTGGACTGGCAGGTGTAATGGGCAAGTTGGCCACATTGGGTTTGGCCGCGGCCATCTTCAGCCCCTGGATGAATATTTCCGGTTCGGTGTTGGGGAATTACTGGAGAAAGAAACCGGTTGACTCAATGCAAACAAAGCAATAGCAGATTTTATCAGGTTGATGTTGCTGTCAAAAAGATCAGCATGTTTCCATAACTAATGAAAACATGGGAATTATCACGAGAATCGGACTGATTATTCCAATTTGGTTCTTTTTTTTGAAAGAATGAGGAAGCGGGTTTCTTTTAATTGCTTTTTGCATGAGGTTAAAAAAAGCTTGACTTTTGGATCCGAAATCTATTTTGTACGTACAATTCGATTGATTGTATTTTCCACTTTAAGCAAATAAATGCCTGGAGGAAATTGACTTATGTCGATTGTCGAAGAGGTGGTATTTAACAGCTGTTCAAAAATTTTATTTCCATTAAGGTTATAAACTTCGGCAATGGCCTGATTCATTTCTTTTCTTGAAATGAATATCTTTCCTGAAGTTGGGTTGGGATAAACCGTAATTTTCGTTCCGGTGGCCAACCGGTTTGATTTTGTAATTTCCTCCCGGGTTGAAAGGTGCCAGTATTCAGCAAAGTGATTATCGACATCGAAACGCGAAAGGGAAATGGTTTGATCGGCATTGCCAGGAACCGGCCAGGGCGCTTTATTGTTGTAAGTCACCTCGTCGATTACGATGGCTGCTTTATCGATAAGCTTGATTTCTTCACCCTCGTCGGCCAGTTTGCCAATTTCCCATTGGTATACGGTTAATCCTTTATTGTTCCAGAAGGAAGAAGCAGCATTCGAAGTGACATACACTTTCGCTTTTGGTGCAATGCTGGCCCCCTCGGGGAAGGTAAAGGTTACTCCGCTGATAAATTGATGTGAGCTCAAGTCGACTGATGAATTCCCGGGATTATAAAGGGCAATAAATTCGAGGTTCTCTACAGTGGGTTCTGTATAATAGGCTATATCACTGATCATCACTTCCGGCTCGAGACCGGTATCGGTTAAGCCCGAACCCCGGTTGCCCAAGCTTGCGGTACCTATACAGGGAGAAGAGGCCAGAAGAGAAAAATTAAATTGGGAGGGATCTTTAAAAAGCGGATTGACAAACAAATTGTTTTTCCCCTCAGGCAATTTATCGTTATCGGAAGCAGAGTAAGAAATGTCGATTGTTGAATATTGATCGCACAGATATGAAGTTTCGTAGGCATTGGAGAAAATCGAGTTGGTTACCTTAACGTTTCCGCCTGCCCGTCCGGCATTTTTTTCATAGCTGGCAACGGGCGTAGCTACCCCATAAAAAGTGCAATGATCGATTACTGCTGAGGAAGAATCTTTTACACCCACCCCAAGATTACAATTAGTAAACAGCGAATTGGTGATCACCACCGACGATTGCTGCCCTACTGAAACTCCTTTGTCGGTTATGTCGTGTACGTATAATCCTTCAATTTGGATGTTGGTGGCTTTTTCGCCCATATCAATGGCATCGCTGTTGGGTCCGAGAAAGTCGCGAATAATGCTGTTTTTGATTACGCCGTTGCTTCCGCCGTTGAAGTCGATGGCATCGTTATCGGGCAGGTTATTACCTATGAACTCGCAATTTTCGATGTGTCCTTTTCCCCTGGTCACGTTAATCAGGTCGCCAACTACATTCGATTGCAAAAGGCTGTTGTTGAGCGACACATCACAAAACCGGGTGGCAATTGGGTTGGCCAAGATCCGGTTGAAACGGATGCTGTCCAATTTAAGCACTGATTTATAGGCTGTGATGGCGCCAACTTCCCTGGGGCTTTTTCCACACGAGGCATCTTCTATAACAACATTTGAAAGCCAGCAGGTATCGCTTGCGTTATTGATGCTGATCAGTCCCCATTCTTTATTCGGAAGTTCAGGATTTCCTTTGAAAATAATAGGTTCAGACTGAGTCCCTTTTGCCAGGATCACCCCTTCGGAATAAATGGAAGCACCATCCGACAACCAGATTTCAACACCAGGTTCGATAATCAGCTTCCCGCTGGCCGAAATGTGTACATCGGCAGAGGTAACGTATGGAGAACAAGCTTTATTTAACTTAGTTTCGCTTGTTATTTCAAAAGGAAGGATGCATTTCCCATCGTTTTCGAAAAGGGCCGCGACCATAAACGCTGTTTCCGGGGTGACCACCAGTTCCTTATTGGTAGAAAGATATTGACCGTTATTTATCGATTGTGCCACTAATTCAAGATCGAAACTCATATCGCTGCTTGAAGCCGATTCCTGATGAACTTCAACGGCAAGTACATTATTTCCCGTGTTCAAGAATGACTTTTCGATAGAAAAGGAATGAAAATCAGATTCATTGCTTCCTGAAATGGTGCTGACAGCGGTGGTCAAATAGGTTATTTCGCCAGAGGGCATATTGTAGCGAATGACTTCGTTCCCGTTAAGGTAGATCACTGCGCCATCGTCGCATTTCAGCAATAGGGACAAAGAAACAATCTGGTCTGGGTTATCGATTAAAAAGTTTTTTCTGAAGTAGCTGGTGATATGCTTTTTAGAATTGCTGTTTCCATAACTGATCACTGTTTTTTCGTCATCATCGCCATATCCCAATTCTGCCTGACCTGTTTTCCATAAAGTATCGTTGAATGCCGGATTTCTCCATGAGGTGCCCAGGTCGATTCCGGTATCGGAGTATTTCCAGGTTTGTTCGCGTGGAACCAGCAAGGAATTTCCAATAGTTTGCCAGCCTAAAAACCTGAATCCAGCTTTGGCTTTTGCATGCAGTTTGATGGTTTCACCTTTTGGATAACCGCCAATGCAAATGTCGAGGGGAATTCTCAGTCCGTTGAAAGTTAATTTTCCTGATCGTGAGGGGTATGTCATTACCGAAACAGCTACCGGGCTTTGAAAACCATACTGGGTCAAATCGTTCAAAATAACATTTGGACGCCCTTTTGCGAATGTTTTCAACTTTTCAACTTCCGAAAGCCAGTCATCGAATGAGGTGAGAGGTGAGTCGTAATTGTCGATGGCAAGTGTTCCTTTCCAACGTTTAATGTGGTTGGGAATATCGGCCTCGATGGCTTTTTTTCGGGTTTCGATCTGATCGATAATCCGGTTGGAATTGAATGTGGTAAAAAGCAGATTGGCCAGCTTAATGCCAAATTGTTTTTTAAACTGGCTGTTTTTCATCAAAGCTTTCAATGGCCAGCCATCTTCATTGATGTAAAAACTGATCATCTGGCTTGTTACATTTGAAAATCCCCGGTCAAGATCCATCAAAATCCATTTCCACTTGCCCGAACCTTTGGGTTTCCACTTCATTAAATTGTGGCCGATTGAGCTGTTCCCGCTGTACACTTCTGTACAAACCATGTCGGTGAATTGATCGATGTCCATAATGGCAGCTACCGCATCGTAGTTTGCCTGTATTGTTAAATCTTTCGACGTTAGGGCGATAAATTTATTGTGCTCTTCCAAAGTGCCTGTTTCAGCAAATGAACCTTTGTCGGTTTCTTCAACCATATCGAAAGTTCCCTCTTCCAAACCCTGGTTGCCTACGATATAATCTTCATCGATTTTTTCGCGGATGTTGTGAATGCCCATGAATTCGCCATTGATATAAACCACTGAAGGTCGGAAACCTGAGATTTCGTTTCTCGTGTTTTCAGCCGAGGAAGTTTGGATCATCCCATCCCTGAAAAGGGTGTTGCCCCAGTCGCTACCCGATGCACGCAAGGCAAAGGTATCGTAAGCCTTTCTGGGTTTGTCGAAAAGGATCGGGTAATCCAGTTTGCCCTCCCCATATTCTTTTCGGAAGTAAATGCCCAACATTTTCTGCGGTAATTTCCAGGCATACAAACCGTTTACCTTGATGCCGGCTTGTAAGTTAAAGGCAGCTTTATCCCTCCCATCTTTTTCGAAGAGTTCAATGTTTACCGGAATTTCCCATTCGGGTTTAAAATCCTGGGTATAAATTCCCTTTTCCTTACCCCAGAAGTTTTCGGGTGCCGACGAAATTGAAATGACCGGCAAGTCAGAAAGTTCGTTGTTGAGGTCAATAAAATAAGTATGGGTAAGCACTGGTCCAGGTACTTGTCCGTTTTTAAAGATCCGTGCCCGCACAACGGTTGTTTTTGTAATTTGGATGGGTGTTGCGGCAAGGGTCGACGTTTCGTCGGGTTCCGAGCCATCTGTTGTAAATCGTACAGTCCCTCCATACAATGAGCGTAAATTCAGCGAAATGGTTCGGTTAAAAATACCTCCGTAAATCGAAAAATTGGGCGGGTTTTTTACTATCCCGTCGTATTGAACGGTATTGTTGACAGAGCCAGGTGTAGCCTTTGTAAAAAAGACCCATTGGGAAATATCGTTAGAATCGCGCCCCATTGAAATGTTAGGATCCTGATAACCAAAAGATAAGGAATCGACAACCGTCCCTGAAGGATGAACTAAAGCAATTTCTTCGCCATCGGCCGAGAGTTTGTAACTGGTATGCAATCCGGTGTTGTATCCATCGGCCCAGATTATTAAGAACCCATTCGACCCGATTATTGTGCCTGTAGGAATTTCCCACTTTTCTTTATTGTTGAAGTTGTCGGTCAGAAAATAGCCTCCCAAATCGATTGCATCGGTTCCTGCATTATAGAGTTCAATCCAGTCGCCACTTTCCTTGTAATCGGGATCGACAATTATCCCGGTATTGGATGCCGAAAATTCGTTAATTAAAATTTGGGCTTTACCATTTTTTGCAAAAACAAACAGCAAAATGAGGAGAATAACACTAGTTATATGCATGTCTGTTCTGATTTTGTCTATTCTGGATTTCATTAAAAATGTACTTCTTTTACAATCGACGGCCTTTTTACAAACATATATTTTTTAGCTTTGCCATCAACCTACTAAATCAATTTATATGAAACCGAACGACAATGTGTTGCTTCATATCTCCTCTTACGGGATGGGGCAAGGAGACGAAAAACTCGGATTGAAGCTGATTAGTAATTATCTCAGGATCAGCATTGAGGACAATAGGTTGCCAAAAATCGTGGTTTTCTATAATGGTGGAGTCAAGCTAATTTGTGAAGGCTCGCCTGTTGTTGAAGTTTTACGACAAGCTGAAGCCAACGGCGTAAAGCTGATCGCCTGCAAAACCTGTCTCGACTTTTATGGATTATCCGACAAAATTGAAGTTGGAATGGGAGGGACCATGATGGACATCATTACCCTTCAGGATTCGGCATCGAAGGTTATTACCTTGTGACCTTTCAATGTTGACAATGAAAAAAATGAATATTTTTCAGAATCAGAATAAACCTAAAAAACCATGAAGATTTGCCCGAAATGCAATGCCGAAGTCGACGACCACTTCGATCTATGCTGGAACTGCCAATACAGTTTTGTTGACGATCAGATTATTGATGAGCATGATTTACAATTACTTTGCCCGAAATGCAACCTTGAAGTCGATCGGCATAGTGCCTATTGTCCCCATTGTCATTGCCGATTGGGCGAAGCTCAAAAAGCAGCACTGGAAAAAACTTTCGGACCCAGGCATATCGATTGTTTGCGTTGCGCAGTACCCATGAATTACCAAGGCAATTTCAGGTTCCACGAAGGAACCAGAATGGGTGCCCTGGGCGATTTGTTCGAGTTGTTTACAAACAGGGAAACGTTCGACCTGTATTGTTGCCCCAATTGCGGAAAGGTTGAATTTTTCCTTCCGGAGAACGAATTGTGAAATAGCCTTTAATCCACTTTTAAATACTTGCCAATTCTCCTCATGGCTTCGTCGATCTTGTCGAGGTGGTGCACCAGCGGTCCATACGACAGGCGTACGGCTTGTTTGAGCGTGTCGCCGAAGCCCCAGCCGGGAACCACAATCACACCGGTATTCTGCAATATTTCGCGCGAGAATTCGGAGCTTTCCTTAACAACCTTTACCACGGTGTAAAGTCCGCCCTGAGGAATCAAATAAGGTAGTTTTACATACTTCTCCAAGGCATCTACCGTGCGTTGTGCCGCTGCCTGGTACAATTTAGCCGTTTCGCTGATGTAGGGTTTGATGTTGTTGTTGGCAATTCCCCGGGCAAGATAATCGATGAAAGCCATTTGGTGTAGGGTGTCGGGACAAAGGATGGTTGAGCCCTGAACCGCTTCGAATGCCTCAACAATTTCAACAGGACCTTCGATCCATCCCAGCCGGCGACCTAAGCCACGGCACCATTTCGAGTTGCTGTGGATTGAAATGTAGTTTTCGTTTGGTCCCCACGAGAAATACTCCGGTACCGAATTGCCCCATACCAATTCCTTGTAGGCAAAGTCGATCACAAGGAAGGCGCCCACCTCGCGGGCAGCATCCAAAGCTGCCTGTACAAAGGCAGTAGAAGGGATCTGAGAAGTGGGATTGTCGGGCGCACAAAGCAAGATCATCTTTGGTTTCTCATTCAGGATAAATTGGCTGAAAGCCTCGATTCGCTCATCGGCCACATAGCGCCAGTTTTCGGTATCGAGCACCGGGAAACGAATAATTTCGGCATTGGGGATGCTGGTAATTTGTGAAGGGTAGTTGGCATAGGCCGGATCGAGCAGCAGGAGTTTGTCGCCGGGGTTCATCACGATACTCATCAGGTTCGAGGTCATTTGCGAAGAGTTGCAACCAATAGCTATGTTTTCGGGAGCAAGCTGCATGTCGTTCCCATACAGGTGCTTTTCAAAATCGACTAAGGCTTTGCGGCAGGCCGGCATCCCTATGGTGGGCGGATAGGCCCCGCTGGCATGAAAACGTTGGCTGTCGGCAATAACGCCGGCATAGGCCTCACGCAATTCAATTGGCGCTTCGTGGTTCACCCAGCCTCCAGAAAACGAAATTACCTCGGCCGGATCGAGGCCTGCTTTTTTGAAAAACTCGGGATTGGCCAAATCCATGATTTCGCGGATGGGGGATTTGGTATTTTTGAATGTCGTTACATTTCTTGAAATGGTTGGTTTCATTGTTGTTCGGTTAAAGTGTATTATTTTAAGCAATTTGGTAATAGTTCCAAGAACCCAGGGCATCTGTCATAGTTGAGTTCATAAAAATTCACGCCAAGATTTATTGTTTCATAATATTTCGATTGCTTGTTTTTATAATATTCTTCTGAAGGCATTTTCCAGAAATCACGGCCTAATTTCTCTGCAACAAACCATTTTTCAATCAGTCGGGCAGCTCTGCCGTTTCCATCCCTGAACGGATGGATGTGTGCAAATCGCAAATGGATCAGGGATGCAGAATAAAAGACTTCAATTTCATTAAGGTTGGCTGAAATTAATTCATTTAAATCCTGAAAGAATAATTTCATTTCTTTTTCTACGAATTCAGGTTCCACGGCCAAATAGGCCAAACCTGCTTTCCCGAAAACGCCAACCTGTTCAGTCCGGTATTTTCCTCTTTTGCTTCTTATTAGTAAGGTGTTAGAAAATATTTTGTGACAATTCAATACGTTTTTTTCATTCAATTTGTTTGTTTGTGCAAACTCATAAGCCTGAATTAAGTCTTCAATTTCTTCAATTTCTTTTCCCGCTTTGAATTTGTCTTTGTTCAATTTATAATTCATGTAGGAATTCAAATCGATGCTATTTCCTTCAATATTTGACGAATAGACTGCTGAAGATTTTGTTAGGTATTCGAATGCCCCACGGTTCTCCGAAAAGTCAAAGCCCTCAATCAATTTTGGAATTTCCTTCCCGATTGAATTTTTGAATGCCTCAAAATATTTCCTTTCAATTATTCTCATTTAATGTGCTAATTCAAACACAAATATACTCATCTTAATCCTCAAACTCTTGTTGTACTTTGTTTTCGAGAAGAAACACAACTCATTTTCTTATTTTCCTGTCGATCGTATTTTCGGCTGCCTTCACAAGATCCTCAACGCTCATCCCATAGTAATCGAGCAGTTCGTCGGGGTTGCCTGAACCCGGGAAGCAGTCACGAAGTCCAATGCGGGCAATGGGCACCGGGAAATTTTCAGCGGCAGTTTCCATAATGGCACTTCCCAAACCGCCAATAATTGTGTGGTCTTCGGCTGTAACGGCAGCACCGCACTTTTTCAATACCTCAACCACACCTTCCACATCAAGTGGTTTTACTGTGTGTACTTCTACCAGCGTTACCCCTATACCCTTTTTCTCAAGAATTTCGGCAGCTTCGAATAAGCGAGGTAACAGAACTCCATTACCAAAGAGGGCAATGTTGGTTCCTTTTTCCTGAAGGATATTGATTTTACCAGCGACAAATGGGGTGTTTTTTTCAAATACTACTGGATCGCGGCCACTGCCCAAGCGGATGTAAACCGGACCGGGAATTGAAGCGGCAGCAATGGCTGCCTGACGGGCCTGGTCGGCATCGGCAGGAACCAGGATGGTCATGTTGGCCATGGTCCGCAAGATGCCGATATCTTCGAAAAACTGGTGGGTTACCCCTTCGCGTTCCCCAGCTGCAATACCTCCATTCACACCAGCCATCTTCACATTCAGATTCGGATAGGCAATAAAGGTGCGGATCTGTTCGCACGCACGCATGGTGATAAACCCAGCATACGTTGCAAAAAAAGGGATCAACCCTTCCAATGCCAATCCGGCCGAAGTTGCAGCAGCATTTTGCTCTGCAATTCCCACTTCAACATACCGGTCGGGATATTTCCCAACGAAATCGGTGGCACGCATAGCTAACAGACTGTCGGCACAAACCAACATGATACGGTCATCATTCTCAGCAAGGGTTTCCAACCCCTTCATGAACCCGATGCGGGTGCTTTCTATTTTCTTAGTCAAGGTCAACTCCTCCTAATACCGACATGGCAATTTGATGTTCTTCGGGTGTTGGCACCCGTTTGTGCCAAGCGTTGTTTCCTTCCATGTAAGGAACGCCTTTCCCTTTAATTGTGTGTGCAATGATCACGATGGGTTGATCGGGATGGGGAGCTTCCTGCCCCTCAACAATTGACATGCCTTCCCGTTCTTCGGAAGTAGCACAACGCCCACGCGCAGCTGACTTCTCCAAAACCGAAACCAGCTGTTCCATGTTATGTCCATCTATTTCTACGGCATACCAGCCAAAAGCTTCCCATTTCTCACGAAGTTTTGTCAATCCGCTGATGGTTTCAACTTTTCCACCACTTTGCACGCCGTTGTTGTCGACAATGGCAATGAGGTTGGTAAGTTTGAATTTAGCGATGGTCATGGCA
>CAZSIK010000070.1:0-15709 GCA_964606515.1 uncultured Prolixibacteraceae bacterium | reverse complement strand
GTCCGCGGTAGAATGTTGATTAAAGATCAAATCTTCCTTCGGACGGAAAAGGAGAAATGAATATTTTACACAAGAACCCACCCTCTAAAGGGGGACAAGGGTTCGCATGATTCAACCAATCGTTCATTGAACCGTAGAAACGCAATGAATTCCGTCTCATGGATCATAAAAAAATAATTTCACGCGGATCACACAGATTCGGCAGATGAAAAGGATGGATTGGCAAAGAAACAGCCCCATAGGGGCGACATTTTGGTAGCCCGGGGTAAACGAACGGAGTGAGTGTAGCCCTGGGATTAAGATGTAGAATACAAAACCGTCCGCGGTAGAATAGGGATTAAAGATCAAATCTTCCTTCGGACGGAAAAGGGGATTGATATTTTATCGCAAGAAACCCATCCCCAGCCCCCTTTGACATGCTCAGGGAGCGCTCCAAGGAGGGGAGTTAGTTTCTGTCAACTTGAAAGGATAGAACATAGAATGCATATTGTTAGAACATTGAATAAAAGGGAAAAGAAAAGAATAAGCACTACCCAATCCCCCTCCTTGGAGCGCTCCCTGAGCACGTCGAAAGGGGTTAGGGGTAAGTCAATATAAATGAATTATGGACAAACCAACAAAAATACAACTAGCCTTAAACGCAGCCATCATTGCTGCCATCTTCTCAGTGCTAATCAGCGTGGTGATGCTGGTAAATTACTGGCAACTAGCTTATAACGATCCTATTGAAAGTGTTGCTCTGAAAGCCTTGGTCGAGCGGCTGAACGACGATCCCAACAACACCGAATTGTTGCACGAAATCCGTATGTTCGACCTCATGGCCCGCAAAGCTTACTTCACTTCAAAATGGCAGATCGGAACTGGGGCTATACTGCTCCTTTTAGGTGCTGTTGTCCTGATTATTTCTTTACGGTACTATTTCAGCGCCACTTCCAGAATCGGGGAACCCGAACCCAATGGGGTCTCTACACAATCAGCGCGTGTAATCTCCTCAAAATGGATTCTGGGATTTGGTCTGCTCTTTATTGGGTTTGCCCTTTTTGCATCGTTCCTTTCGGTCGACCAGTTAAATAAATACCAGCCGGGTAGGAGCATAATTGCCGGGGAACCAGCTTCACAACCCGACGAGACCATCGAAGTGGTCGACTTGACCGCAACAGAATCGATCGATAGTTTGCCTATTTCATCAGAAGCAAAAACAGCAACAGAAACAAGCCAGGAACCTTCCCCCAACGATTCCACCTCAACATTACAGGAACCGGTATCAACAGTAAAATCGCCCACCCTGGCCGAAATCAAAAAACAGTCGAACAGTTTTCGCGGGCCACTGGGCAACGGTGTCTCATTTAGTAAAAACAGCCCAACTTCATGGGATGTAATTGCCGGCACCAACGTCAAATGGAAAGTAAAAACACCAAAAAAAGGATTCAGTTCACCTGTAATTTGGGGCAACAAGCTCTTTGTAACCGGCGCCGATAATGCCGAACGGTGGCTTTACTGTTACGATCGCAACAACGGAAAACTGCTCTGGCAACACCAGGCCAGCAACATTGCCGGTTCGCCGGCCACTGCCCCCAAAACCACCGACGATACCGGCCTGGCCGCCCCATCGGTCACTACCGACGGGAACCATGTGGTGGCCATTTTCGGTACCGGCGACATCGTAGCCTGCGACTATTCGGGCAACCGGGTATGGGCAAAAAATATCGGCGTACCGGCCAACCACTACGGCCACTCCTCGTCGCTGATTTACTGGAAAGGAAAAGTGATTGTGCAGTACGACACCAGTCGGGGCAGTAAGTTGTTTGCACTCGATATAGCCACTGGCGATCAGGTGTGGGAAACAACCCGGACCTCGCGCATCTCGTGGGCATCGCCAATCCTGGCTGAAATTGGAGGAAAAATGCAGGTGATTGCAGCTGCAGAACCTACTGTTGCCGGTTACGATGCCGAAACCGGAAAGGAGTTATGGAAAAACGACTGTCTTAGTGGTGAAGTTGGTCCGTCGCCTGCCTTTGGGAATGGTTTGGTCTTTGCCACCAACGAGTACGCCACCCTGGCCGCCATCAATCCCGAAAATGGTTCGAAAGTATGGGAAACCAACGAATACCTGCCCGAAGTGTCGAGTCCGGTAGTTTCTGATGGGTTGCTTTTTATTGCAACCACATACGGTGTATTTGCGTGTTATGATGTCCATACAGGTAATAAATACTGGGAAAAAGAGCTGGGCGAAGGCTTTTACGGATCACCGGTAGTGGCTGATGGAAAGCTATACGCAGCAGCCATGAACGGGGTCATTCACATTTTAAAAGTATCGCGCGAAGCCGAATTGATTGCCAGCATCCCGATGAACGAGAGGGTAATGACTACTCCTTCATTCAGCGATGGGTGCATCTACATCAGGGGAGTGGAGAATTTGTTTTGTATAGGAAAGTAGGTAAATTTGATGAAAATTGGCATTATGGATATAGCAGAAAAAAGAAATGATTTGTTACAGCGGATTTCAACGCTTGACGACCATCGGTTCGAAGAAATTTTTGATGAGATGATTGCCATTCTTCAACACAGCAAACCATACCAATTGACTGATGAAGAGAATCAGGCCATTGATCAGGCGCTCGAAGCCGATGAAAAAGTTAGACAGCTCACAAAAAGTCAGGTAATCGCCGATGCAAAAGCAAAATATCACAATTTGAAATTCAAATGAGGAAGGTTTTTTGGAACAAATTAGCAGAATCAGATTATTTTCAAATCATCGATTATATTCTCTTCAACTGGGGTGAAACTTCAGCACAAGACTTTATCGATCAGGTTGATAAAATTGAAGCGATGCTTGAATCAGGCAATGTTGATTTTGAGGCTACTAACCGAAAGAATATCAGAAGGTGTGTACTTTTAAAACAGGTAACGCTATTCTATAAGACCTATAATGACGGAACGATTGAATTACTTCGTTTTTGGAATAATTATCAGGATAAAAGAAAATTAAACTTATAAAAAAAGCATAACGATTGTCAGATGCAATTGCTTTCTATTGCTTCCAACTGTCTTCAATTGCTTTCATTGAATCAGAAAATATGTCAATCGATCACAGTCATATCGACCAAATCATCTCGGAAAAGGGAACCGCCAAAAACGCGCTGATCCCCATCCTTCAGGCTATTCAGCATGAATACAATTACCTGCCCGAAGAGGCTTTGCGCTACGTGTGCGAAAAAACCGACATCACACCTGCCCAATTGGTTGGGGTAGCTGGGTTTTATCACCAGTTCCGCATGGAGCCTGCCGGGGAACACATCATCAAAGTGTGTGTGGGCACGGCCTGCCACGTAAAAGGTGCCGGACGGGTACACGATGCGTTCATGCGTGAACTAAAAATTGAAACCGGGAAAAAAACCGATAAAAGCGGCAAATATACCGTTTCGGAAGTGAGCTGTTTAGGCTGCTGCACCCTGGCCCCTGTAGTACAGATCGACAGCATAACCTACGGTCATGTTCAGCCCGATCAGATAAACCAGGTACTGAACGATTTCGAATTTCAAAGTAAGAGAAAAAGTAAAAGCCTGTTCCGAAAACCATCGGGCGAAGAAATCAAGGGCGAAATCCGCATCGGATTGGGCTCTTGTTGCCAGGCCAGTGGTAGTGGCGAAATACAAAATGCTGTGGAAGAAGCGGTGGCAGGACGCGACATCAACGTCCTGCTCAAATCGGTGGGATGCGTGGGCATGTGCCATCAAGTTCCATTGGTAGAAATAGTTCCTCAATCAAAAGACCCCATTCTTTATTCAAAGGTTAAGGCCGAGGATGTGCAGACCATCATCGACACCCATTTCAAGCCAACTGGTTTCTGGCGAAAAATGGAACGGAAAGTAGGCAAGTGGATCGACACGGTGCAAACCGACGACCACTGGGAAGGCATGCAGCGTTATGAACTCGATGTGCGCGATAAACCGGTTTCGCAATTCCTGGGCAAACAAATCCCCATTGCCACCGAGCACCGTGGTGAAATCAATCCTCTTGGATTTGAAGAATACGAGCGACTTGGTGGCTTCGAAGGTTACAAAAAAGCCACTGGACTCGAGCCATCCACAGTAATCAACCAAATTGCACAAAGCGGCTTGCGGGGCCGTGGAGGCGGAGGTTTTCCTACCGGTTCGAAATGGATTGCCGTAGATGTGCAGGAAGAAAAAGAACGATACCTGATTTGCAATGGCGACGAGGGCGATCCGGGCGCCTTCATGGACCGTATGCTTTTGGAATCCTATCCGTTCCGTGTAATCGAAGGGATGATGATCGGCGCATATGCCGTGCGGGCCACCCATTGTTATTTTTATATCAGGGCAGAATACCCATTGGCCGTAAAACGAATACGCCAGGCCATTGAAATTTGTCGCGAAAAAGGGATAATTGGCAAAAATTCACCCCTGGGAGTTGAATTTGAAATTTACCAAGGGGCCGGCGCCTTTGTTTGTGGCGAAGAAACGGCTTTGTTGAGGTCGATCGAGGGAGAACGTGGTTTCCCCAAGGCCCGTCCGCCCTTTCCTGCACAAAAAGGTTTATGGGGTAAACCCACGCTGGTGAACAACACCGAAACCTGGGCCATGGTGCCTTTTATCATGAAACATGGCCCCGATCGGTTTACCAAAATCGGCAGTGAAAACAGCAAAGGGACCAAGGTGTTTTCGTTGGCCGGAAAAATTGCCCGTGGTGGTTTGATCGAAGTGCCCATGGGCATCACCATCCGCGAAATTATTGAGGTAATTGGCGGTGGCGTGGCCGATGGCAAAAAGCTGAAAGCCGTTCAGATCGGCGGCCCCTCGGGTGGCTGTATCCCGCACTGGCTGGCCGACACTCCAGTCGATTTTGCCTCGCTTACCGCACTGGGCGCCATGATGGGTTCCGGTGGTCTGGTGGTTTTAGACGAAACCGATTGTATGGTCGATATTGCCCGCTACTTTCTGTCGTTTACCCAGGCCGAGTCGTGCGGGAAATGTACCTTTTGCCGCATTGGCACCAAGCGTATGCTCAACATCATGGAGAAAATCACCGAAGGAAAAGGCACCCATGATGACCTGGCTGAATTGGAAAAGATTGCCGAGTGGACCGTCAAAGGCAGCTTGTGTAACCTGGGCAAAACAGCGCCCAACCCCATACTCACCACGCTGAAGTATTTTCGCGACGAATACGAAGCGCACATCAACGGTACCTGCCCAACCGGGAAATGCAAGGCCATGGTTAAATACACCGTGAACGATAAGTGTATTGGCTGCACCCTCTGCTCACAAAAGTGCCCGGTGAATGCCATCCCGTTTACCCCTCACGAGAAGCACGAAATCGACCAGGAGCTGTGCATCAAGTGCGACAGCTGTGTGCAGGTTTGCCCTTACGAGGCAATTGATGTGAAATAGTAAGGAGGTTACAGAAGAGCTTTGAACCACATGGGCACATAGAAGTAATAAGTATACAGAAACCAATACAAATGATGAATTAAAGCACTTAGACAATTGACTGAATTTTGTTACATTTGAAGAAAAATAGCTATGCAAATTACTGTTGATTATAATTTTGATCAAATAATTCTGGCGATCAAACAGATGCCACCCAATCAACTAATAAAAGTAAAAAAGGTGGTTGAAAAGAGTCTGGAGACCGAACAGGTGCATAAAAATTCAGAACTAAAAAAGCTTGTTTTGGATGGGCCGTTAATGTCGGATGAACAATATGAGAACTACCTTGAAAACCGGAAAAAGATGAATCAATGGAGAAACCTTTGATCTGTCTGGATACATCCGTTCTTATCGACTTCTACCGAAAAACGGATAAATCAAAAAGTTTCTTCTTTCAACTGACTGAGAAGTACGATCGATTTGCTGTTTCTGCAATAACCGAATTTGAGATTTTTGTTGGAAGTAGGCCCGATCAGGATGATTATTGGGATCGTCTCTTTTCTTCGATGGAAAAAATTTCCTTTAACTCTCAATCAAATAAATTTGCCATTCAAATTGACAGGGAACTCAAAAAAATCAGTAAACAAATTGAAATCCCTGATTTGATGATCGCTGCCTGTGCGATGGCCAACAATGCGATGATTGCCACATTAAATGTAAAACACTTTTCCCGGATTGAAGGATTAAAATTGATCACACTGGAATAAAGGACGGTTGTCAAAATGAAGTTAAAGCCATAGTCAATTATTTCTTTAGGTAAACGAATCTCCAAGATTGGATAGCCCAATTTAAATTTACTGCATTATCTGCGATTGCGTTTGAGATTCACGATGTGTTTAAAATTACAGCTAATCAAAACGTCAACTCTGTTTATTGTCGCCGAAGCAACATGAAGATACTACATAATCTATAATGTCTTAAATGTCAACGTTTTTTCCCGACGTAATCGACCGAAACTAATTGCAGTTTATTAAATTGCTACTGTTAGCCGACGAATGGATAGTTGTTTCGACCTATCCCAATGTTATTCAGTAGGATTTAGGAAAATGTACTTATATTTCTGCACGGAAACGGCAATTGTCATATAGTTTTTGTATGCAGTTCTTCATTCTTCTTCATTATTATATGTTTGCAATATAGCCAGAAAACCGTCGAAGAAGAATTTAGACCATTCTTCACGAGAAATCCCCTTTTGGTCTGCATGTATCCACCAACCATCAACATGTTCATTAAACGGATAATATGGTTTTAGTTCAATAACACTATCCCAAACAATTGTTTTTTCTAATGGATGTAAAATTTTTAATTTGTCACCGTTTTTGAGAACATGTAACCCTTTGTAGCTCCATTGTTCTACCAGTAAGGTATCTGATTTGCGCTGATATTCAATTTCACCATTATCCCAATTAATTGTTACTCTTGTAATTCCATTTTGTGGAATTACATAAGGTCTAGTAGGTTCTGTATCAGGTGTGCATCCAAAGCTCAATAGTGTTCCGTCATTCAAAATTATTTTTGATAATCCTCCTTCAATTCTCCAATTATTTACTCCATACATTTCATTGAGTTGCTGTGCTGCATATTTAATTTTAAAATTATACTTATCCATAAGTCGTTTATCAGCAGATAAATCACCTCTTTCCTCTCCACAAAAAAGAGATGAAATTCGATAATCAGCTTCTTTGATTATTGGGTCAATCCAAGGTAACCATTCATTATTCAAATAAATCTCAGTGTCAGAAGTTAATCCACATTTAGTATGATCATTAATATCTCGAACTTTTACCCCATCTACTACACCAAAAACAGGAGAAACTAAGGAAATATAATTACTATCTTGAAAAGCCCAATAGCCACCTTCGGTTCCTGTTTGAGAATGAAACACTAATTTCCCTTCAATAATCTCGTTATTCATAATTTATTTGAATAATATAATATTAAACTTACGATTTGTGCCTCAATGATGGTGTCTGGTTGAATTGCATACAAATAGTAAATATCATCCAAATATAAACCACTTTTTCTGATCTTTTCTTACTGTTAACTATTTTATTGATCAACCCTTTAAACCCCGGGCTTTGAATCATCCGGCCAGCACATTCAGTATTGCCATCTTATTTCTTTTACCGCTAATTTCAACTTGTTTACCCTCAAAATTCGGGTGTTGGCATATTTAATTGTAAATTAATGATTGCAATACATTTAGTTTGTCACCGATCGTTACATTTAAACCAAAAATCAAAAGATCAACCAATGACACAAAAGAAAATCATCATTATCGGCGGCGGGGTGGCCGGGTTATCGGCCGGTATTTATGCCGCAATGAATGGTTTCGAAACCGAAATCCTCGAGATGCACAAAGTAGCCGGTGGACAGTGTACCGCATGGGACCGCAAAAATTACCGCTTCGACTATTGCCTGCATTGGCTGGTCGGTACGGCAAAAGGGGCCTTCCACGACATCTGGCAAGAGACCAACGTCATCAACAAGCAAACAGAAATCATCAACCACGATATTCATTCCCGAATCCTGGATAAAGACGGGAACGAGTTTATGATCTATTCCAACATCGACCGTTGGGAGAAGTACCTGCTCGAAATGGCCCCCGAGGATGAAACACCCATCAGGACCCTGTGCAACGACATGCGAAAAAGCGCACTGCTGGATCCCTTTACTACCCCGCCGGAGTTGCGAAGCCCTTTTGAATACCTTGCCATATTGCCCAAGATGCTGCCGGTGATGAATGTGGTGCGTAAATTTGGCCGGCTCACTTGCGATGAATATTTTGAGCGCTTAAAACTGAAAAACGAACAGTTGAAGTCGGTTCTTTACAGCATTTATGGCGGACGTAACTTTTCGGCCCTGGCCTTTATCTTCATGCTGGGCTGGTTTCATCAGAAGAACGCCGGGTACATCAAAGGCGGTTCCTTTCCTCTGGCCCAACGGATGGTTGAACGGTTTGAGCAGTTGGGAGGAAAAATTTCCTATAAAAAACAGGTCGAAAAAATCATTGTAGAAAACAACCAGGCCAAAGGAGTACTCCTCACCGACGGAACCACTATTAAAGCTGATTACGTTGTTGGTGCAGCCGATGGTTATACCACCATTTATAAAATGCTTGAAGGAAAATACGTCTCTAAAGAGATCGACTTTGCCTATAAAAACTGGGAGCTGTTCAGACCATTGGTTCAGGTTTCGTTTGGGATCAACAAAGTAATTCAATCCGATGCCCCCATCATTATCAACACCAATAAAGACCTCAGTATTGGACGAACAAAATTAGATGCCGGCTTCTCGGTAATGAACTATTCGCACGACCCAACCATGGCCCCCGAAGGAAAAACCACCCTGATCATGCGGTACGAAACCTCATGGATTTTATGGAAAAACCTGGAAGGCGAAGAGTATAAAAACGAAAAAGTTCAGATTGAAAAAGATGCCATAGGCTGTCTCGAAACAATCTACCCAGGCATCTCAGAACATATCGAAGTGATGGATGTGGCCACACCGAAAACCGATGTCCGCTATACCGGGGTGAAGGATGGCGCCTACGAAGGATTCATGCCCACGAAAGAAAATATGATGAAATCGATAAAAATGACCTTACCCAAACTCCAAAACTTTTACATGGCCGGACAGTGGTTGTTTCCGGGCGGAGGATTGCCACCATCAGTCCAATCGGGAAAATTTGCGATCATGTTGATTTGTAAAAAAGAAAAACAAAAGTTTGAAATCAGGTAGTACCATTTTAGGATTTGAAGATTATTGCCCTGTTATTAAATTTCAAACAGAAATGAGGTAAAAAATTGCCAAACTTTGTCAAAAAACAAGATAATGGCATTTACCAACCTCCTTTCAATTCTCACAACAATCAGTATATCAATGTACCTGTTTGAATTTACAGTGCAGAACTTGAACCTGCACTGTTTAGTTACCCATTTCTTTAGATTTTGTCTGCCATTTTTCATCTTGTTATGAATTTTAAAAAACCATGTTGCTTTTTCAGAAAAGAAAGTGCTTCGAAGCAAGGGATCAAACGATATTAAAAAACTGATATACAGCTTATTAAATAACACTTAACATTGCTACTCAATACCGTGAGTAAAATCACTCATTTTATTGAGTATTTTATTTACGATATTGAGTATTTCTACTTACTGTATTGAGTAAATGCAAAAAACATGATAATACGATCTCAGATACAAATAGTTGAAAAAAGATCAATGAGCCTCGAAAGTTCATACAGGTAATTGTGGGGCCAAGGCAGGTAGGTAAAACCACGCTCATTTCTCAAGTTCTTGAGAAAGTATCTCTGCCTTATACCTTTGAATCGGCCGATGGGATTTCGAACACCAATTCAACATGGATCGTTCAGCTTTGGGAAGCTGCACGATTGATTCTGAGTTCAGCAGGGGCTAATGAGTATTTGCTGGTTATCGATGAAATCCAGAAAATCGACAACTGGAGTGAAACCATTAAGCAACAGTGGGACCGTGACACCCGAGAAGGCACAAACATCAAACTTATTGTTCTGGGTTCTTCACGGTTGCTGATCCAAAAGGGCTTGACCGAATCGCTTGCCAAGCGTTTTGAAACCATCCACATGGGGCACTGGTCGTTTGCCGAGATGAACGAAGCTTTCGGATGGAGCCTGAAACAGTTTATCTATTTTGGGGGTTATCCAGGACCTGCAACATTGATTGACGATGAAAACCGATGGAAGAACTACATTCACGATTCTCTGATTGATACCAGCATTTCGAAAGATATATTGATGCTTACCCGGTTTGACAAACCTGCCCTGCTCAAGCGTTTGTTCTAAATTGGAGCAACATTTTCGGGACAGATCCTTTCGTACAACAAGTTGATGGGCGAATTGCATAATGCAGGGAACACCGCCACGCTTGCGCATTACCTCAATTTATTGTCGGATAGTGGATTACCGGGAGGTGTCGAAAAATTCGCCGGAAACGTGATCCGACAGCGTTCGTCAAGTCCTAAATTTCAGGTTTTCAACAACGCCTTATTATCTGCACAAAGCCAAGAGCCCTTCGGCAATGTACAACTCAATCCAAAATTATGGGGGCGGTTAGTCGAGTCGGTTGTGGGGGCTCACTTGGTTAATTACGCCCTATCGGAAAGATTTCAACTTTATTACTGGCGCGAAGGAAACCACGAAGTTGATTTTGTTTTACGTTTCAAGGGAAAAACAATGGCCCTTGAAGTAAAAAGCGGGGTAAAAGCATCGAATAAGGGCATGGAAATTTTTGCAAAGAAATTTAACCCCGAAAAAGTACTAATGGTGGGAAAGGGTGGCATCCCTTTGGAACTATTTTTAAAAATGAATCCGGTTGAATTATTCTAAAAACAATGATATTTTAATCTTTTCCACCTTGGGTGAATGCCATTTCCTATTTTATTAACTTCACTTTAACAAACCAGAACATTGAAAACAGATGAATTATTAAGTAGGTTTGTAGCTGTATGAATGCCAGAAAAAAAATATAGCAAGCCATGATCAGACTTAAAATCAACCAACTCGAAATAGATGTTGAGCCAGGGACAAGTATATTGAAAGCGGCCCAAAAACTGGGCATCGAAATTCCCACCCTATGTCATAACGACGAGGTGGAGCATCATACCTCGTGCATGATTTGCCTCGTGAAAAATATACGAAATGGCAAGTTGCTACCATCCTGCTCCATTGCTGCCGAGGAAGGAATGGAAATCTGTACAACAGATGACGAAATCCGGGAGGCCCGCCAAACAGGGCTCGAACTTTTGTTGTCCGACCATGTGGGCGATTGTGAAGCCCCTTGCACCATTGCCTGTCCGGCACACATGGACATCCCCACCATGAACCGCTTGCTGGCTGCAGGCAAGTTCGATCAGGCTGTAAAGGTGGTGAAACAAAACATCGGGCTGCCTTCGGTTCTGGGATACATTTGCCCGGCTCCCTGCGAAGGGGCTTGCCGGCGGAAGCCTATTGATGGCGCAGTTTCCATTTGCCTGCTCAAACGATTCTCGGGCAACGAAGGGAAATACACCGAAACACCAGCACCTTTAAGTCAACATAAAGTGGCCGTATTGGGCAGTGGTCCTGCCGGATTGTCGGCGGCTTACTACCTGCAAATGCGTGGCATTCAAGCTGTGGTATACGACAAAGCTCCGCTGGCCGGAGGACAAATGCGCACCGAAATATCGGACAATGTGCTACCTAAAGAGGTGCTCGATCGTGAAATCAGTGCCATCGAAGCACTTGGCGTTCAATTTAAAATGAATACAGCGATTTCAAAATCAGGATTTGAACAGCTCCGGCAAGAATATGAAGCGGTAATTGTGGCCACAGGTACCCTTAATGAGGAACAAAAATCGTGGGGCATTAACGCTCAGGGCAAAGGCTTCGAGGCCGACGACAACACCTACCAGACCAACCTGCCGGGGGTTTTTGCCGTGGGAAATGCTTTGCGCCCATCGAAGCTGGCCATCCGATCACTGGCCCAGGGTAAGGAGGCTGCCGCAGCAGTGTGGCAAATGCTGAACAACAAGAAGATCATCGGTCAACCCCTGAAATTCAACTCGAAATTTGGGAAGCTGGTTATTCCCGAATATGCACAGTACCTTAAAGAATCGGTAAAAGGAGACCGCATTGAGCCAGCCAATGGTATTTTGGCCGGATTGACCCCGGCTGAAGTGATTTCAGAAGCTGCCCGCTGCATGCACTGCGATTGCCGTAAAATCGACAATTGTAAGTTACGTGAGTATTCCAATCAATATAGTGCCATTCAAAAACGATTTTATTACGATGAACATAAACCGGTTCGCAAAGTCTTTCACGATACCATTGTGTATGAACCTGAAAAGTGCATCAAGTGTGGCATTTGTGTGCGCCTTACCGAGAAACACGGCGAGCCCTTTGGCTTTACTTACATAGGCCGCGGTTTCGACGTGGAAATTGGTGTATCCTTTAACGAAAGCCTCAACGACGGCTTAAAAAAGGTAGCTGAGAAAGTGGCCGATGCCTGCCCGACAGGGGCGTTGGCAAAAAGACGGTAAAAAGACAGGCTGTAGAGAAAAGTAGTGGGAAAAAGTAAAAGAGGAACGATGACCAAAAGAAATTAAACCCGAAACTGAGAAAAATCATATTCTTAATAGAATTTTGACATTTTCGCCCCTTTCTTCACCCTATTTTCAGAAATTTTGAGCCTATTTTTGCTTTATTTTTATGTTAAAACCACACTTTCGTCAAAGGAAAACGCACTTTCGTCAAAGGAAAACGCACTTTCGTCAAAAACTTATAAATTTTTTGTGATTATTGATTTTAAGCAGGTAATTTTGCCTCATAACCTTAAAAAATTAAAAGATCATGTTATACTTAGTAATCGCAGTTGGAGTTTTTATGTTGGCAGTTGCAATCGGCTTTGCAGTTGAATCAAAGAAAAGCAGCTCGGTTCAATAAATCGCTTCCGTTCGTAATCAACCCTGTCCTCCAGCAATCAACTACAAGTTGTTTATTGTGCAGTCAGGATCAGAATAATGCATAACCACGATATCGTATATTTTTAAAACGATGTCGTGGTTTCTTGTTTTTCTAAAACCAACTAGATTAACAAATCTTTTTCGACAGTAAAAATTTTTCTTTAAAATTGATTCTGAAACTATATTTATCTATATTAGATGCTTCGATTTGAAATTTAAGCATATTAATGGATGTTTACTCATTAAACTATTTGTTTATCAATTAACAAGATCGAAATATTTATAATTTTTCATTACGATTAATATGGATAATAAACTACTGGTGCTTACCGAAAAGTTATACAACGAAGGAGTCGAAAGGGGAAAAGAGCAAGCTGAAAAAGTAATTTTAGATGCAAAATCTGAAGCAGCAAAGATTATCGATGCAGCACACAGCGAAGCTAAAGAGATTATAAATGGGGCAAAAAACCAAGCTGCCGAGCTCGAAAAAAACACACGATCCGAACTGCAAATGGCATCAAAACAAGCCATTAACGCACTCATGCAGGAAGTGGCCGCTCTTGTTAACGGTTCGATTGTGACTACAGGAGTAAAACAAGCAACTGAAGATCAGGAATTCATGAAAGATTTAATCCTGAAAATGGTATCCAATTGGTCTGAAAAACAAGATCTAAAAGTAGTAGTTCCTGAAAATCAACAGGTCGAACTCATGACATTTATCTCCCAGAAAGCGAAAAACCTTCTTGAATCGGGTTTAACAATCGAATCGGCCAATAAAATTAAAGCTGGTTTTCAGGTTGGCCCATCCGATGGAAGTTACAAAGTAAGCTTCACCGAAACCGATTTTATTAACTTTTTTAAGGAGTTTTTAAGGCCAAAAGTTGCAGAATTACTTTTTGGACAAAAATAACCAACATGGGAAATTATTACAGTCTGGTTGCTGGCTTGCCTGACTTGCTGCCTGAGGATACAAAATTACGGTATCAATTGACCGATTTTCGTCACGACCTGGAGGAAAACCTCTCAAGGCAAGACCTCCGTACTCTTGGCATCTTTTTTCTGAAATACGATAACAGTAATTTACTTGAATTGTATAAAAATCCGGAAGCAGAATTAAAGGCAAAAGGAACTCTTGAGACCCACGATTTACTTGACCTTATCAGGTTGTTTAAAGAAGAAGACCAACCCAGGGACAACAAGATCATTCCTTATTTCAGGACTTTTTTACCCGCTTTACTATCGGAGCAAGCCTTGGTAGAAACCATGTCGTGGGAAGACCAACTCACTTCACTGTATTACGACTATGCCACACAAGTCGACAACCATTTTATTTCCGCATGGTTCAGCATGAACCTACACCTGATCAATGTACTTACGGCACTCAATTGCAGGAAATACGGGCTCAACATCGAAGCATCGATTTTGGGAACCAATGAAGTCTCGGACGCCCTGCGTACAAGTCACGCCAAAGACTTCGGATTGTTGCCCATATTCCCTGAAATTGACGAAATCATCAAAATAGCCGAAATAGAAGATTTTTTTGAACGGGAACGGAAAATTGACCTGTTCAGATGGAACTGGCTCGAAGAGAATGGATTTTTCCATTATTTCGATGTAGAACGCCTTTTCATTTATCTCGTAAAACTAGACATGCTGGAACGTTGGACTCTTTTGGAGAAAACAACAGGCCAGAAAATTTTCCGTGATTTGGTTTTAAAAATGAAGAAGGCTTTTGAATTCCCTTCCGAGTTCAAATTAGTAAAGTATAAATAGAAAATTTTCAATATATGTTAACAAAAGGAGTTGTTAAAGGTATTGTTGCCAACCTGGTGATTGTCGAAGTCGACGGCCCGGTATCGCAGAATGAAATTGCCTATATTCTGCACGAAGATATCCGGTTGATGGCCGAGGTAATTAAAGTAGTAGGAACGAATACCTACATCCAGGTTTTTGAAAGCACCCGTGGAATCAAGGTGGGCGATGAGGTTGAATTTGCCGGTCATATGCTCGAAGTGATCCTCGGACCCGGTATCTTGTCGCGCAATTACGACGGGCTTCAGAACGATTTGGACAAAATGACCGGTGTTTTTCTGAAACGGGGAGAATATACCTACCCGCTCGACAAAGAAAAATCATGGCAGTTTTCCCCCTTGGCCAAACCTGGCGACCGTGTAATTGCCGGCACATGGCTGGGCCAGGTCGACGAGAACCAGCAGCCCCACAAAATTATGGTGCCTTTTGTAATGAACGGCAGCTATACATTGAAATCAGTTGCTTCCGAAGGTTCATTCAAAATTGAAGATACGATTGCCGTTCTGCTCGACCAGGATGGGAATGAAATACCCATCACGATGGTTCAACGCTGGCCAGTGAAAAAACCCATCAAGGCCTACCGTGAAAAGCCTCGTCCATTTAAACTGCTCGAAACCGGGGTACGTACCATCGATACCATCAACCCCATTGTGGAAGGGGGTACAGGGTTTATCCCCGGACCTTTTGGAACTGGAAAAACAGTACTTCAACATGCCATATCAAAACAAGCCGAAGCCGATATCGTGGTGATAGCTGCCTGCGGAGAACGGGCTAACGAGGTAGTTGAAATTTTTACCGAATTTCCGGAATTGGAAGACCCTCATACAGGACGCAAATTAATGGAACGAACCATCATTATTGCCAACACTTCGAATATGCCGGTGGCCGCCCGAGAAGCTTCAGTTTATACAGCAATGACTATTGGAGAGTACTACCGTTCGATGGGGTTGAAAGTGCTCATGATGGCCGAC
>CAZSIK010000069.1:13816-15714 GCA_964606515.1 uncultured Prolixibacteraceae bacterium | reverse complement strand
ACCTACTTCCTCGATTTCAACCTGGTGCGCGACCTCGACGTGACAGTCGACGAAACCTATACCCTGAGTTTGGTTGAATTGCGCGACAAGTACGGTTCGAAAGGCAAGATTGCCCCACTTGGAACCGCTCAGGGCCAATACGATGCCATCGAGCTGAAGATTTTACACCTGCCGCAAACACAGCAGATGCAGATGCAATAACGGAAACCGGAACACGGAAACCGAAGACCGAAGACCGGAAACAAAAAAAAGGAAAATGAAAAATGTACTAAGGAACTTTTTTACTCAGGTACTAAGGAACTCAGAAACTTTTTTACCCACCCCTAACCCCTCCAAGGAGGGGAATAGGGAAACTAATAAACTAAGGAACTAAAAATAATAATTCAACTCACTTGCAACGGCTTACTTACATATTGTCCATCATGTTCGCGACCATTCTAATGGCCGTGCAGGCTAGCCATGCCCAGGTCTACCCTCCTGGTTACCAGAGCTGGCCTATGGACAGCGTAATCAACCGTTCGGTTCATCAATATACAGTACAAGGCGATGTCAATTATACCACACCTTCGAAATTCGTGTGGCTGGTCTACGGGGGAACCCTTTATCTCGATGAACAGGCAACCCTGTTGGCCGGGAACGGAATAACAGATACCCTGAGCGGAAATGCACTCAACCAAACCTCCCTGTGGGTAAAATGGGATGGCTTCAATACCCCGCGCGATACTGGCTTCGTATACCTGCACGAAATTTCATCGGACAATTGCCAATACGAAGTGAACGACCCCCACCGGTATTCAGGACTTCGCATAAAGGTTTCGGCACCACCCGATGTGCGCTTTATCGCCAACGCGACCAATCTTTGCTCGTACGACACCTCAACCATGGTCATTGTCCAAATCAAGGGAATGCCCCCCTTCGACCTGAAATACAGCATTAACGGCAAGATCGACTCGATGCACGTGCAGCCCGAGGACCTGCTCGACTGGGACCAGAACGACACCATCGACAACATCGCCTTCCTGGTTAACGGGTTTAACGGCACTACCGTACCCATTACCCACGTTTTCGAACTGCTCGAAGCTTCGAGCGGGGGCGTGAAAGGAAAGGTACTGCCCAACTACCCGCGCCAAACCGTAAACATTTACCCGGCACCACCCGCACCCGAAATTGTTGAAGAATTTACCCAGGTTACCTACATGCTCCAGCACCAGTACCAACTGGGCTATTTAGGCGAAAATCCTTCGGCCTGGTACTGGGAACTGTACAACGCCGACAGCCAGTATGTAGCCAGCCACGAAGGGAAAAACTGGTTGTTTGATAATTATTACGACCCGGGACAATACTTCTTCACCAACCGCTACATCGACGAGAAGGGTTGTTACAGCCCCTACGATACCCTATGGTTCGAGATTTTCGATCTTCCCACCATCGGCTTCTCCGACGAAACCCCCGACAACCTGGGGAACTGCTCGTCGGTACACCGGCTGCTGAGCGACAAGTACCTCTACCTTGCCGACATGCAGTTCGACTTCAAAATAGAGTACACCGGGGCCACCTACTACGAATTTACCTGGCGCCTTACCGATTACAAAGGCACCACCCTGAAAGAAGAAACCGTTAGCTATTACTCGCTGCGCGAGTTCTGGATTTACATACAGCACACCCTCGAGAACACCGAACTGCCACCCGAAAACAGGATTTGGACCGTGGAAATACTGAAAGCAACCAACTACGAAGGGGTTGAAGTACAAATTATCGATGCATTGAGGCGCATTCAGATACATCCCAAACCACAGATTATGGAGGATATCGAGTTTGCGAATTAGAGTAGTGAGTTGTGAGATTATGAGTAGTGAGACAGAGACTGGAATACAAGCGGATACGTTCTTTAAATTTAT
>CAZSIK010000069.1:0-13716 GCA_964606515.1 uncultured Prolixibacteraceae bacterium | reverse complement strand
CGGAAATATTCTATAAACATTTAAACCCTCTGGGTTTATGAAACGAGCAGGATTCGTTAATCACAAACTCAGATAAAAAATGCATGATATAATTAATTTATGAGTAGTGAGACAGAGACTGGAATACAAGCGGATACGTTCTTTAAATTTATTGAATCAGACTTTTAGCAAATTTTGTCAGATGCCAGAGGCATCAAATGTTTATAGAAAAAAAGAGGTGGATATAGGTTCGACCCCGATGGGGTCGTATTTCCTCGCTCCGGAAATATTCTATAAACATTTAAACCCTCTGGGTTTATGAAACGAGCAGGATTCAATTGCCACCGTCCCGATGGACATCGGGATTAGCCGGTAGATAGAAAAAGTAAACAAACACTCTCCAAATCCTCATTTTTGAGGAGACAGAGGTTAAAAAAAATTTTAGTGAGAAATTGGTTTATACATATTACGATTGGTTTGGTTCTGTTGTTGGCCGCGAGGCCCGCAGCAGCACAGGGTGATACCATTAAATATGTCGAATGGAACTCGGTACACGCCCTCTCGGTGCCCGAGAACCCCGACTATTCTTTTATCTGGGAAATCACCTGGGGTTACATGGGCGCAAACATATCCGCCGGGAGCACCACCAACGTAACCCAAAACATCACCTGGGATAAACAAGCCACTTACAAGATCACGGTGTACCCGGTGCTCGATTCGGTCGATTGTCCTGGAGAACCCAAAGTACTCTATGTAAATGTAGTAGACGACCTCTCACTTCATGCTTTCGACGATTATTACCACACCCCCCAGAATACCACCGTGTATGGCGACGTGAGCGTGAACGATGTCGACGAAACCGGCGCCGAGCTCATCTATAATCCTACGCTGGCCAAATTACCTGCCCATGGTACGGTTCAACTCGATAATTTCGGAAATTTCAGCTATACCCCCGTGGACGGGTTCATCGGGGTCGATTTCTTTACCTACTCGGTGTGCAACGACAATAACCCCATGATGTGCGACAACGCCGTGGTTACCATCGTGGTGGAACCGAAAAGCGGCCATGCCGACGTGAAAATCGACAAAACCGGTCCCTACAAGGCGCTGTTTGGCGGCGATATCGAATATTTCTTATGGGTGAAAAACCTTGGACCCCAGACAGCTAAAAACCTGTGGGTTCGCGACGAGATGCCCTTTGGCGTGTTCGATCCCATGTACTCCTATGCCGGCCAAAGCTTCAAACCCTGGCCCGACTCGCTTTACATCAATGAACTGGCCGCCGGAGACTCGGTACTGATCCGTATCCAGGGCATGATCAGCAAATTCTCGCCCGAGTGGCTCTACAACCAGGGCCTCGTGTACACCGACAACGAGGACCCCGATCCCCTGAACAACGACTCAATCTGGATCACCCACGTGCTGCCCATCTTTGTTGAACCACGGCACATGGTGGTACCCTCGTGTTCCACCGCGGTGATCGACATCAGCAGCCAGAGTGTTAACGGCGTTAAATCGTACGAGTGGCACCCGGGTACCTTCCTGAGCGACTCGACCATTGCCAACCCGGTTTTCACCCCCGGCAGCTCGATCAACTACGTGTTCACCATCACCGACAGCCTGGGCAACACCGCCAGCGATACAGTATTCGTGGTGGTACCCCCGGCAGTAAAAGCCATCATTCCCGATACCTTCTACATCGACCTGGGCGAAACCGACACCCTCTTTGCCACCCTGAGCGAAGGGGTCGACATAAAATTTTCGTGGACCACCAACAACGGCACCATCCTCTGGCGCTCCAGCAAGGACTCGCTCGAGATTGCCTCAACCGGCACCTATTACCTCACCGTGCGCGACCAGTACCTCTGTACCGACACCGATTCGGTAATTGTACTGCTCGAATCACATCCCCCCATCGCGGTGAACGACACCGTAGCCATCGTGGCCGGCACCGATTCAACCTTCAACATCCTGCTCAACGATTACGATATCAACAAATTCACGCTCAGGGTTACCGACATACTCACCCAGCCCAAACACCACGATATTTTTGAATGGGACGACAAAGGAGAAGTTACCTTCCAACCCAACGTGAAATACTGGGGTTGGGACAGCCTCGAATACAAGGTGTGCAACAATGGCTACCCCGAACAGTGCAGCTCGGCCTGGGTACACATCCATTCATTGCGCCCGCCGCTCAATGCCGACCTGGCCATTACCAAGACCGGCCCGATAATCGGCTTCTGGCAAGATTCCCTTACCTACTCGCTCGAGATCAAGAACCTGGGCCCCGATACGGCCAAGGTGACCGTGTTCGACCCCCTACCCCGTGGGCTCGACGATGCCACCTACTCGACCGATGGCGGCGCAAGCTGGCTCACCTGGAACGACTTCATCACCTTCCCGGATCCCCTGTTGCCCGAAGAGGGAGCTGCTTACCAGGTGCTCATCAAAGCCTACATCAATGTAAATGCACCAAGGCAGCTTGAGAACAAAGCCTGGGTGGAATCAAACATGAAGGAAAACGATTTTGTAAACGATACCGCTACCTGGAGCAGCAAAATAAAACTTCAGGTTATTGCCAAGGCCGGCCCCGATAAAGTGGTAGGTGCCTGCCAGAACGGCATCTACCTCGACGGCTCGAATAGCCAGGGAGAAGAACGCGATTTCACCTGGAGCCCATCGACCTACCTCGACAATCCCAAATCGGAAACCCCCTATTTCAGGTATCCTGGCACGGTTAGCGTGGCCACCTTATTCCCTTACGTGCTTACGGTTACCGACAATGATGGCATAAGCGACACCGACACCGTGATGGTAGAGGTATTGCCGGCCCCCGTGGCCGATGCCGGCCCCAACCTGTTCATCTCGCCCGAAGCCCTGGCCAGCCCTAACGGGAACAAGAGTACAGGCATCGAGCTCGGATACAAATGGACCACGCGAAACGGGCACATCTTTCCCGGTACCGAAACCAGCGTGCAGTGCATCGTCGATACTTTCGGGGTGTATGTACTCACCATTACCGACAAGGCAGGCTGTACTTCAAAAGATTCGATGGCCGTGTACGAGTTTTTCTACCCGCCCTTTGCCATCCCCGATTATTACAGTACCGAATTCAACGGGCCTACCATCACGGGGAATTTAATCGAGAACGACTTCGACCCCAACGATCCTATCCTCGAGCCCCTGTTTGCAGTCGACACCACGGTAACTACCTATTACGGGGTAAAGGTAAAAATCGATGCCGACGGGATCTTTAATTATACGCCCCCAACCAATCAACCTCAGGGAATCGTCGACCATTTCACTTACAGGGTAGGCAACAATGCGATCCCTCCCCATTACAGCCGGGGCTATGTTAAAATTACAGTGGGCAAGCAGCTCAATCCACCCACCACCAATCTTCACATCAAGAAGTACGCCTACAAACCCATGGTGCTCATCAACCGCGAAGTGGAATGGGAACTGCTGATTGTGAACAAGGGCGAAGAAAGCACCAAAGTAACCGTCAACGACAGCATGTCGATATACATCAACCCACCCTATGAACGGGCCTGGCACAAAAAATTTATGGAGGCGATACCCAATGAAGATGTTAGTTTTACACGTTGGGATAAACCCGGTCAACTGGTATCTCCAGATGAATTGGCCCCGGGTGATTCCATTTTCCTTCGTATAAAAGGAAGAGTGGCCATGAACTCGCCCGAGATTGTATTCAACGCGGCCATGGCTTCCTCGACCAACGATGATCCGCTTTTCGACTGGCTTGACGACCTCGAGGACCGGAATGTAGATACGGCAAGGGTTTACGTGCAATCGGGGGTACTGACCCATCTCGAGCTGGTTGAAAGGTCGAACCTCGACCTCGACCACAACGACCTGACCGTGGGCTCATGCGACCGTGTTTCGTATCTCGATGGATCGAAGAGCGAAATTGAAAACGATCTTACCCAGATTTTATGGAGCCCATCACAGTTTTTGGACATCGACCCGAAAGACTCATTGAAAGCCTATCTCAAGGAAGGGATCAACGATACCACCATCGTGTTCAGTTTAACCCTCTTTACCGGTGACCGTTTGTCGACAGACTCGGTCGAAGTGAAGATCTCGACCGAACCCCTTGCCGATGCCGGACCCGACAGGAAGATCAACCCGGGTGATTCACTGGTAATTGATGGCACGAACAGCTATGGTGCCGGAGCAAGCTACAGCTGGTGGGATGCCAGCGACTCACGGCACGATGCCCTGCAATTTTACGACGACGGCAACATTCTGCGGCCCATAGTCAATCAACCTGGTTCGTATGTGCTCTTTGTTTCCGACAAGCATGGATGTTTCGATTCCGACACGGTAACCATACGCGAAAACAGCCTGCACCCGGTGAACGATATGGCTTTGGTGATCGAAGGCTATTCGATACTGGGGAATGTTTCGTTCAACGACTTCGACCCTGATCTCGATTCAGTATATTACCACGGCGAGGTCGTCGACGGGAAAGGCCCCTTCAACGGAACCCTTGAAGCCAACCCGCCGCAGATCAGGTTTGGTGCCGATACCCTTACCTCGGGCCGGGTAATTGCCCACGACGGAAGTTACCGCTACACCCCGAACCCTGGCTTCATTGGTCACGACCAGTTCACCTATACCTTATGCGACAATAATGAGCCCGACCTGTGCCTTAGCGCCACGGTGTACATCAGCGTACTCGACATCGACAGCATCAACACCCCGCCGGTAGCCAACCCCGAGGCCTTGTTCGTGGTTAAAGACGATACCCTCTGGGTCAACATCATCATGAACGATCTGGAGCTTGATGGCAACAAGTACTCGGTAAATACCAGCCCGGTACGCTATCCCTCGGCAGGGAATATTACCCTCACCGCCGATGGCGACCTGCTATATACACCCACCAGGTTCAATACGGGTTACGACCAGTTCACCTACCGCCTTTGCGACGATGGCAAACCCGCGGCCTGCGATACAGCGATTATTGCAGTAAGGATGTATAAAGTGATTGAGGAAAACCACCGGCCCATGGCGGTCGACGATGCCTTCTTCATGGTCGAAAAGCCCTTGACCGGCGCGGTACTCGAAAACGATTACGACCCCGACAGGGACGACAACATCGTGGTAAGCACCGACCTTTACATCCTGCCACGTTATGGCACCATTTATAACAACGCCACCCAGATGGAAAAAGACAAGCTGAACTACGACGGCACCTTCCTTTACATTCCAAACGAAGGATTTGAAGGCACCGACTGGTTCGTGTACGAAATTTGCGACGATGACCGGAAAGACCCCAAATGCGCCCATGGCACCGCGTTCATTGTTTCGCTCGACGAAAGCCGCTACCATACCGACCTGATGGTGAGCAAAGACGGTCCAGAAGAAATCGTATCAAACAGCCTGATAAATTATACCCTTACGGTAACGGCCAAAGGGCCTACCTTCGTGAACGACGTGGTATTGTCCGACACCATCAACGCCTTGCTTGCAAATGCCCAATTCTCGTACAACGGTTCGGCCTGGGCTCCATGGGAAGGATCCTATTCGTGGGAACGCTTCAAGATTGGCGAGCAGCACTCGATTTCAATCAGGGCACAGCTCCCGCCCGACCTGGATACCCTGCTGGTAAACACAGCCTGGGCATGGCACGATATGGTGGAAAGTGATTCAATCGACAACCGTGACACGTTAGCGACAAGGGTATACCAGCGGGTTATAGCCCATGCCGGCTTCGATACGGTTGTTGGGGCCTGCGTTCCCAAGGTGACCCTCGATGGTACGCGTAGCGTGGGGATGAACAACTCGACCCTCGAGTACTCTTGGAAACCAACCGGGATGCTCACCAACCCCAACACAGCCCGACCAGTTTTCAACACGACCCCGGGAACTCATAAGTTTACCCTGATTGTTTCGAATACCCACAAGGGCTTTACCGATCACGACACTGCCTTTGTTACGGTTACAGTAGCTCCCTTCCCGATGGCCAATGCCGGCCCCGACCAATGGCCCGAGGACAACACCCCCGTGATACTGGACGGGAGCATGAGTACCGGTGCTGGCCCCCTCGGGTATTTCTGGTGGAAATACAACAAGCAGGGAAAGGTCGACACATTGGGCTTCAAAGTGAACTACACCGCAACCCGCACCGGTGATTACTGGCTCACCGTAACCGATACCCTGGGATGTAAAGCCAACGATATGGTACACGTGGGATTCCCAATCGATGCCTACGAGGCCATTGACGATGAATTTGAAGTATACCAGCAACATACCGACACCTTATTGGTTCTCGAAAACGATTTGATCGACGAGGAGGACGAATACACGGGTTCGATCATCGTTACCAACGGGCCTTTCCATGGCACCCAGCGTTTCGACCCCGTTTCGATGTCGATACTGTACACGCCCGAGGATTACTTCTGTGCCGATCGTGATTCGTTCGAATACACCGTGTCGACCCAAAGCGGACAAACCGCGAGCGCATGGGTCAAAATCAACGTGCTGTGCCTCGATCCGATCGTGCCCTTTGGTTTTTCGCCCAACGGCGACGGGATCAACGAAACGCTCATCATCGAAAATATAGAGCTGTACCCCGAGAGCAAGTTGCAGGTATTCAACCGTTGGGGGAACCTTGTATACCAAAAGGAACGGTACAGCAACGACCAACCCTGGGATGGAATCGCCAACAAAGGGCTCAGAATTGGCCACGGGGTATTGCCTACGGCTGCCTATCTCTATATTCTGGAACTTGGGAACCTGGGAGAAAAGAACCGGCATCGCGAAATATTAAAAGGTTATATTTATATTGCCTCCGACAGGAGAAGATAATAAAAAAGAAGTGTGAGGTACATCAACTACATATTACCCGTCCTGATTTGGCTGTTGTGCACCGGAAAAGTTGCCCGGGCCCAACAGGATCCGCTGTACACGCAATACATGAACCAATTGCTGTCGATCAACCCCGCGTATGCCGGGGCCAAGGGGATCACCAGCGCCTCGATCCTGTACCGGATGCAACCCTTTAAAGGCAATGCTCCTTTTGGTGAATACAAAGACCCACGTACCATGACCCTCTTCGTGCATTCGCCCTGGGGCGAAAAAAATGGTTTGGGAGGATCGATTGTGGTCGACGAATTCGGACCGGAACGTTGGCTGGGTTTCTTCGGCGATTATTCGTTCACCATTACCTACCCAGGCAACCGTTATCTGGCCCTCGGGCTTAAGGCCGGGATCAGCTCATACCGCGCCATGATTGGCGGGCATATGGTCGACGATCCTTCCTTCATGCAGGATGTCAACAGGCCCTTCCTTCCCAATGCAGGGGTAGGCTTGTACTTCTCGAGCCCCGATTATTATTTCGGCCTTTCGGTACCAAAATTAATCCAAAACCGGCTTACCGAAGACGGAGTTGAAACCGGATATGTCAGCCGCGAGCAGATTCATGCTTTTTTTATGGGTGGGTACGTGTTTGATATTAGAAGAATTATTAAATTTAAACCATATTTCATGGTTCGTTATACCTTGAACGCCCCGTTGTCGATCGATCTTACCGCTCAGTTCGTACTGGTCGATAAGTTTTGGATCGGGGCCACCTACCGGGTAGGGAATGCAATCGGGTTTATGACCCAGGTACAGATCACGGAACAGATCCGATTCGGGGTTGCTTATGATTTGACAACCACTGAATTAAGAACATATAACACAGGGATAATTGAAGGGATGCTTACTTTTGATTTCAGTTTTGGCCGTGCAAAGGTAAGGTCGCCTCGATATTTTTAATAATTTTGTGGGCTTATGTGGAAAAAGAAAAAAATATTGTTGGTTTTGTTTTTGGGATTGTTTCTGTCTCCTTATTTACAGGCACAAAAACTAACGGTCCGCTTGGCTGATAAAGCGTTTGCCGACTTCTCGTGGAACGAGGCAATCGACCTTTATCTTTATGCACAAGAACGGGACCCCAAAAATGCCTATATCATCCGACGGCTTGCCGACTCTTACCGCCAGATCGGGAAGACCGAAGAGGTTGAAAAATGGCTGGCGTTGCTGATCGAAATCAACGAACATGTACCAGGAGACCTGTTCCACTACTCCCAAGCATTAAAAAGCAACGGCAAGTACCGCGAATCGGAAACTGCCCTGGCCGAATATGCAACAATGAATCCTGAAGATGGCCGTATCAACCTCGAACAATCCTTGCTCGACTACATCGATTTTTTGGTCAAAGACTCCTCACGCTTCGTTGTGAATTCATTGCCATTCAACACCAAAGGTTCTGAATGGGGCCCGAGCCTCTATGGCAACAAACTGGTTTTTGTATCGACCGGCGATCCCGACGAAACCCGCGACATCAAATACAACTGGGACCAACTTCCCTTCCTCGACATGTACTCGGTTGATATCGATGAATATGGCAACTATTCCAAATCAGATATTTTTGCCCCGAAACTCAAAACTTCCTTCCACGATGGCCCGGCCACCTTCGATGCCAACATCAACAGGATGTATTTCAACAGCAATCGGAGTACCCGTAACGTGGCCAACAAAACAGGTGTCGAAAACAACCTCCAGATCTTTTATGCCGACCTTGAAAACGGCGATTGGGAATTCAAAGGGGGTTTCGCGTTCAACAACCCCTTGTACAACCTTCGCCACCCCAGCCTCGATAAAACCGGACAAATCATCTACTTCTCGTCGGACATGCCCGGGGGGAAAGGAGGCAACGACATTTATTTTTGCAGAAAAGAAAACGGCGAATGGAGCTCGCCCATCAACCTTGAAGACATCAATACCGAAGGCGAAGAACTCTTCCCGTTCATAGCCCCCGATGGCGTGCTTTATTTCACCTCGAACGGTTTGGGCGGCATGGGTGGCCTCGACATTTACATGGCCTTGCCCGACAGGGGGGTGTATAACAAAACCGAGAACATGGGCTTCCCCGTGAACAGCTCGCGCGACGACTTTGGCCTGATACTCGACGACTTGGGCATGAACGGCTATTTTGCATCCAACCGCCCCGGTGGCATGGGTTTCGACGACATCTACAAGGTAGAAATTCTGTGGATCCCCGTACAAATCAGGGGTACCGTACGCGACCGTATCAACGCCTTTGAAATTTCAGGAGCTAAGGTCGAACTGTTCGACGAAAATAACGAACTGGTGGAAACCGTGATCTCGAAAGAGGACGGTGAATTCATGTTCGGCGCCTACAAGCAAAGAAATTACCGGCTGGCCGTAAGCAAGGACGAATACATCGCATCGGAAAAAGACGTTTCGACCTACAATAAACTTCCCAACGAGAAAATCGAAGTTGATTTGTTCATGGAGATGGATTTTAACGCTATGGAAGAACCCGACCAACTGGAACCCCTTAGCCTTGAAATATCGAACGGCCAACAAATCCAAATCATCCAGATCGAGCACATCAACTATGGCTACGACAGCGACAAAATACTTCCCGACGCCGCATTCATCCTCAACAAGGTTATCGATATGGTGAACCAGTATCCCGATTTACAAATCGTGGTTGAATCGCATACCGACTCGAAGGGTGGCGACGAGTACAACCTTAAACTGTCGAAAAGAAGGGCCGCTTCAGCCTATAATTATATTGTACAAAAAGGAGTTAAAGCCGACATTATCGAATACTCGGGCTTTGGCGAAACCATGTTGCTCAACCACTGCGACGATACCGAAGAATGCTCGGAAGAAGAACATTCGATCAACCGAAGATCCATTATCAAAGTCATCAGACGTGGTGCATACCAACAGAAGAGAAGCGGAAGGAGTATGTTTTATTTCTAATCGTTCCTGATTAATCAGCTGATATTGCTCAAATATGCCAGTATTATTTATTAGCGGCGGAGAGATTATTGTAATCTTTGCTTTTGTATTAATATTTTTTGGTGCAAAATCGATTCCTGATATAGCCCGTACTTTGGGAAAAGGCATGCAGGAGTTCAACAAGGCTACTCAGGAAATAAAGAAAGAACTGAACGAATCGACATCGGGCCTGAAAGATAATATTGAACAGATTAAACGCGATATCGGGAAAGGGCTCGACAATCCTTTATGAAGATCCATGCTTCATGAAACACAAAATCGTTTTTCTGCCAGATCAATTTGCTTATCTTTGGTGGATACTTTAAAACCTGTTCATGATCACAGCCGAAAACATCTGCAAATCATTCGGTCAGCTTGAAGTGCTGAAAGGAATCAGCCTGAACATCGAGAAGCAAAAAATAGTCTCGATTGTAGGATCCAGTGGGGCAGGTAAAACCACCCTGCTGCAAATATTGGGAACCCTTGGGCGTCCCGATTCAGGGAAATTAACCATCGATGGTGTCGATCCTTTTAGCCTGAATGAAAAGGCACTCTCGGCATTCAGGAACAAGCGCATTGGCTTTGTGTTCCAGTTTCACCACCTCTTACCCGAGTTTAACGCCCTTGAAAATGTGTGCCTTCCTGCCTATCTCAACCGGAAAACCCGGCGTGAAGCAGAAACCCGAGCTCAAGAACTTCTTACCTTTTTAGGCTTAAAAGACCGACTGATGCACCGGCCCAACGAACTTTCGGGAGGTGAAAAACAACGCGTGGCTGTGGCCAGGGCCCTCGTCAACAACCCTGCTGTGATTTTTGCCGATGAACCTACAGGGAACCTCGACAGCAAAAACCAACAGGAACTGCATGACCTGTTCTTCTCCCTTCGCGACAACTTTGGGCAAACCCTTGTAATTGTTACCCACGACCGCGATTTTGCCCGCATGAGCGACCAGATATTCGACATCAAAGATGGAGTCATACTCTAACGAGAAACTACTTATTCTTTTTTTTGATCTACCATAAATCCCTCCCTATCGACATGAACTACAAACAAGCCCTCCTGAAAGCCATGCAACTGTGCAGCAAAGCAGAGAAATGCAGCGCCGACCTGCTCACTAAACTCAAAGATTGGGGGGTTTCGTCCGAAGACCAGCAAAAGTTAATTGCCCACCTACGCGAAGAGCGCTTCATCGACGACGAACGTTTTGCAACCCTCTATGTACGAGAAAAATTCACGTTCAATCAATGGGGCAAAATCAAAATCGGCTATATGCTCAAGGGCAAGCAACTACCGGAAGCCCTCATCCACGAAGCCCTTGACACAATCGATCCTGCTGCCTACCTCGAAACCCTTACCAGCCTTCTTAGCCAGAAAGCACACAGCATTAAGTGCTCCGACCCATACGAACGGAAAGCCAAACTAACCCGTTTTGCACAAAGCCGGGGTTTCGGCTTCGAGGAAATTAACCAGGCCTTGAAGCAGATTCAACCATAACCAGAAAAAAAACCTTAATTTTGGATAAACGTTTAAAATTCCCACGATGAACACCTTCACCCAAAAAGTACAAAGGGTCCTTTCCGATTTCCTCCTATTGTATTATCCCCGCGAGTGTATCTGTTGCCATCAGTCGTTGCTCAGACAGGAAAAACTGATTTGTTTCGACTGTCTGGTTACATTACCCCGCAACCAATTTCACCTCGAACGCGGTAATCCTGTTGAAATGCTCTTTTGGGGCAGGCTGCCCATCGAAAGAGCCACCGCCTACTTTAATTTTCAGAAAGGCAGCAAGTATCAAAAATTACTTCATGCCTTGAAATACAAAGGACTGCGTGAAATCGGGGTCGAACTGGGACGGATGATGGCCGCCGAAATTTCAGAGAGTGGATTTTTTGAAGGCATCGATTGCATTGTCCCGGTGCCCTTACACCCTACTAAGGAAAAGATTCGGGGGTATAATCAAAGTTTAGCCATTGCCGAGGGAATAGCCCAAATGGCATTGATCGGGGTCGACAGCGAATCGCTTCAACGAACCCGTTACTCTGACACCCAAACCAGGAAAGGGCGTTGGGAACGATGGCAAAATGTGGAAAGCCTCTTTCAGGTAACCAGGCCTGATGCGCTCGTCGGGAAACACGTGTTGCTGGTCGACGACGTGGTGACCACCGGCTCGACCCTCGAGGCTTGCGGGAACCAACTCTTGCGCTACCCGGGAACCAAAATCAGCGTGGCCACCCTGGCTTGGGCCGCCATATAACATTATTTTTCAAGCCCATTGAAAAGATTTCACCCAAAGGTTTTGCAGAAAAGAAAAAAGAAAATACTTTTGCAGTCCCGATTATTTCACGTTATTGCGGTATGGTAATTTGTTGATTCTATTCGGAATAAGGCAGTGTTCCTGATCGAGTAAAGGAACGCGGGCCTGAACAGCAACTTACAGGCGACATATCAAAAGGCAAAACGAAATTATCAATGGTAAACATTTAAACTTGAACTTCAAGTGGATACATTAAGTTACAAAACAATTTCGGCCAATAAAGCCACTGTCGACAAGAAGTGGGTATTGGTTGATGCCGAAGGTGCGGTATTAGGCCGTTTGGCTACTAAGGTAGCCAGCATCCTGAAAGGCAAACATAAACCTTACTTTACCCCGCATGTCGATTGCGGTGATAACGTGATTGTGATCAACGCCGAAAAGGTTACCATGACCGGCAAAAAGATGACCGACAAGGAATACCTCCGTCACTCGGGTTACCCCGGTGGGCAAACCGCGTATACCCCAAGCGACATCATGAAGAAATATCCCGAACGCCTGATCGAGAAAGCCGTTCGCGGAATGCTTCCCAAGAACCGTCTGGGCGATGACCTGTTCCGCAACCTGAAAGTTGTCGTCGGCCCCAATCACAAGTATGAAGCACAACAACCTACATTAATCGATTTAAACAGCATTAAATAATGGAAGTAGTAAATGCATTAGGAAGAAGGAAATCGGCTGTTGCACGGATTTTCGTCAAAGAAGGGCAAGGCACGATCACCATTAACGATCGTGATTATAAAGAATACTTCCCCATGGAAACCCTTCAGTACATTGTACTCCAGCCACTCAACCTGCTCAATGTTGCCGGGCAATACGATATCAAGGTAAACATGGACGGAGGAGGCTTTAACGGCCAGGCCGAAGCTTTACGCCTTGCCATTTCACGTGCCCTCGTGAAAATCGATGCTGAATGCAAGACCGAATTGAAGAAGGCAGGGTTCATGACCCGCGACCCACGTGAAGTGGAACGCAAGAAACCAGGTCGTCCAAAAGCACGCAAACGCTTCCAGTTCTCGAAACGTTAATATTTATTGTAGAACCATATTTTGTTTAGTATCTAAATTCACGCGACTTCCGGGTCTTCCCGGAACTACCCGTGAATTGATCTTGCAGAATGTAAACAAATCATTATCATGTCACAAGTACAATTTGAAGACCTTTTAAAGGCAGGTGTCCACTTCGGTCACCTTAAACGCAAGTGGAACCCCCACATGGCTCCTTACATCTTTATGGAGAAAAACGGGATCCACCTCATCGACCTGCACAAAACCATGGCCAAGATGGATGAATCGGCCAATGCCCTTCGCCAGATTGCCAAATCGGGTCGCAAAATCCTTTTCGTGGCGACTAAGAAACAAGCCAAGCAAATTGTGGCCGACTTGGTTACCACCGTCAATATGCCTTACGTTACTGAACGTTGGCCCGGTGGGATGCTAACCAATTTCCCTACCATCCGTAAAGCAGTCAAAAAAATGTCGTCGATCGACAAAATGGCCAAAGACGGTAGTTGGGACAACTTGTCGAAACGCGAAAAACTCCAGATCACCCGTCAAAGGGCCAAACTCGAGAAAGTGCTGGGTTCGATTGCCGACCT
>CAZSIK010000068.1:4086-15776 GCA_964606515.1 uncultured Prolixibacteraceae bacterium | reverse complement strand
AGTTGTTGG
Organism: uncultured Prolixibacteraceae bacterium; assembly: GCA_964606515.1. Lineage (GTDB taxonomy): Bacteria > Bacteroidota > Bacteroidia > Bacteroidales > Prolixibacteraceae > CAZSIK01. The sequence goes on along the minus strand of CAZSIK010000068.1, from coordinate 15,767 downwards.
CGTGGAGTTTCACTGCTTTCCTTTTGATGAACAGAACAAGCTGAAAAAAGAAGCACGATAACCAGCAACACTGTAATTCCCTTCATCCTTATTGAGTTTTAGAATTCATGATTCAAAAATAGCACTTTATGCAGTTTGACACACTAATACTTTTCCTACAGACAAAAAACCCGAAGCAGATGATATCGATCCTACCCTAATGCCAAAATGCTTTTGCCAGGCTTATTTTTCAGCATAACATCAAGTCTTAGTAATTGACTATCAATTTCTGAGAAACCCAGTTCCCATTGTACTCCAAACACATCAAATACATCCCGGGATAAAGGTTGGCTTTTACCGCAACATAAGGATCCATTCTTGTAATTTTTTGCATCAACCGACCTTGCATATCAAAAATATAAACCAGAATATTTTCGGTTTTATCCAATCGGTTAAAAAAAAAGCCGTTCGAATAATAAAGAGGAGGCTCGTCTTTGCTTTCTTGAACTATTTTTTTCGAATTTGACTGATCCACAGAAACAAGAAAAGTGACAACTGACTGAGGTTGTGCCATAAACTCAAATGAGTTTTGGCTGATAGTAAAATTGGTTTCGAATAATTTCTTGCTCATCGATTCTTTGGCAAGGGTTTCGAACTGTTGAACTTTTCCTGAAAGCTGAAAAGCTGAAAGATCGATTTCGAACTTTTGCTTTGAGTTCAGGCTGTTGCTTAGAACGATAACAAGCTCTTTTCCATCAGGACTGAGCGCGGCGACTGAGTTGGCAGAGGAGCTGCCGATCAGTGTATAACCAGCTTTAATAAAGCGGCTGAACTGAGCCCGGAGATAATAGTTGGTATTGCGTGCCACGGGTTGCGAAGCATCTTTGTAATTACCAGCAATTAACGACCATGGATTTGATATCCAATCGGTTCCTGCAATTTGCCAATCACACCAAACAGTACAATTCAAATCGCGCAAGTCGGTAACCACCCGATCGGCCATGATCATAATTTGGTTTTCGTAGCCACTTCCCACATACAATGGCCCCGATTCCGTCTGCCAAAGTTTTTTATTCTGGTTCTTTGCCCAGTTCGACAACAAAGACCTCTTGGTGCCGCCATACGAATGCACTGAAACCAGATCGATCATGGGCACAATATCGCCTGCTGACTGATAAGCCTGCAAAGCAGAGTAGGCATGATCGATTGTATTGGCATCGTTGGCTGTGATACGGCAGTAGGTTAGCATGTTTTTCTGCTGAAGGCTTTTATAAAGAGCCCTGATCATTTTGATCTGATCGGAATTCGAATAATAGCATCCTTCTTGTCCACTTAAAGCTTTCCACCAGGTTTCATCGGGTTCGTTAAAAGGTTCAAGATAATTGAAGGAGAAGCCCAAACTATCGTGATAATAACGGGTAACCTCGGTAAGATAGTCGGCAAAGGCATCGTACATATCGGCTTTGAGGTTGCACACATTTCCCTCGGTACTACCAGCGGTACAAGCACTACGGGTCATCCAGTAAGGGGGTGAGTTTGAAAAGGCCACAATCTGAATATCGTTCAAACCGGCTTTTTCTTTTCTTGAGGCAATTAATTGTTGTAAAATCCGTCGTTGGTTAGCATCCTGGTTCCAGTTGTATGGAGCCGATGCCGAAGTTTTATATCCGGGCATATTGCCCCCATCGGAACGCATGTGATGGTGCCCCGGATTGTCGCCACCACCAATATTAAAACGAAAAATATTCATATTAAGGCCATTCGGGTCTACAATCCAATCGCATACTGTTTTAACCTTAGCTTCAGTAAACCCACCCATGACGTTGGCCCACCAGCAAAGCGAAGCGCCCCATCCTTCGATTGTTTGAAACTTCTGGTCGGGTAAAACTTTTACCATTGTATTCGAAAGTGGGGTGCCACTGTCCGACAGTACAATCTGATCAAAATAGTATACACCGGCATCATCCCCAATTTTAAGGGCAAATGTTTCCAATTTGGTTCCGACAGGAATACTAAGCACATAATCGATCCAGTTGCCTGTAACCGGATTCACCTGCCAGGCATCACTGCTTTGACTGCCATTAACAGGGGTATAAGTCAATGCAATACGCGATGATGAATTTTTGTACACCAGCACATGCAGGTATTGGTTTGAAGCGCTAATGGTTTGTGTACTGGCCATAGTTACCTCCAGCCCTGTCCAATACGGATCGGCATTGGTTTTAACAATTTTGTAACAACCCGAGGTTGAATTGATCCCGTCGGGATCGGGATTTGCAGCCCCCCAGATTACAGCCGAAGAACCGGTTTTTGAATAATGAAGCCACGAGGCCACCCGTGAGGGTATCGTTGTACTTTCGAAATCGAGCAACACGGTCTCTACTCCAAAAAGCATAGTGGAGAACAAGAAAAAAACAACGAATAATATTTTATACTTCACGCAGGAATAATTATGAATTTTCTTCCAATAAAAAAAAAGGGCATTAAAGCAAAAAAATCCGAAAGCACCTGGTCATCCCGATACCACAGTTCAGCATTAAGCCGAATTAGCGATGAGGTTAAGATAGAGCAGGAGCTTTCGGATTTGTTTTTGTGTAGATGCAAAACTAATCCACCACTTGCAGCTGCACGCTAGTCTCCTTCAACCAGGGAGCAGTAAATTTCACTCTTACGGGGCCCTTTTCACCAGTTGGTTGAATATAAGCAAGTATGCGACCATGATAAGCCCGGTGCACATTGTCATTGTAATCGCTCTTATCGGCATTATTACTAGCTTCGAGGCCAAGCAATTCAGCTGGGCCATCAATGGTACAGGTGATCTCGTCGTCGGAAAGGATCACGGGCAGCCCGTTTTCGTCGATGATGTTCACAACCACATGAGCCAATCCATCAGCTTTGCGAAGAACAGCCACATCGCTCTCGGCTTTTAAAGCAAAAGGCCGTTTGCTGGTTTTAATTTCGTATTGGCAGGTTGTTTTGCCTTGTTCGTCCATGCCTACAATTTCGATTTTGCCGACTTCGAACGGGAGATCCCAATAAATTACCCCTGAATTGTCGTCCAAAGGTTTCACTTCACCAACCTGTTTGCCGTTCAGCAAGAGTTTCGATTGTGGCGCGTTGGTGTAACCCACCACACGAATCATTTCGCCGGGTTCGTAATTCCAGATGGGCCAGGCATCGGTCGAAAGATAGTTGGGATTACGGGGTTGTTTGTAGGTGCCTATATAGGTGCAGGGCTTTTCGCTCCACAAGGCCTTACGGAAGTAGCCACGGGGTTTCAGGAAGCCTCCGAAATCGAGGAAGCCCGAGTAAAAACCACGCGATGGCCAGCGGCCCGATTCTCCAAGGTAGTCGATACCCGTCCAGATAAACTGGGCAAAAATATATTCATTGTCGCGCACGGCTTTCCAAGAGGCCATGCTGTGCCCGTTTTCGCTGCCATAAATTACCCGTTTGGGATATTTTCCATGATCGATTTCATACCGATCTTCAGTATAGTTGTAGCCACATACATCGAGGGCAAAGGGGTATTCTGTTTCGTTCGACATTACCACCCCTGCCAAAGCAGCAGTTACCGGGCGCGAAGTGTCGTTGCTGCGAACCACAGCAGCCAGGCGTTTGGCAATTCCCCCGAGCCGGCTTGCATGCGGACTATCTGGCTTGAACCCACCGTGCATGGGCTGATTGATCGTGGTTCCATCGAGGATGGGATGGGAATATGGATCGTTGGGATAATCGACTTCATTACCAATGCTCCACATAATAATGGAGGCGTGGTTGCGGTCGCGCCTGATCATGTCGGCCAAATCTTGTTCCGCCCATTTTTCAAAGAAATCGAATGAACCCTGGTAGCCTGGTTTACCCACGTTCCAGCCTTCAATCCATTTACGTTTGGCGAATTCCCACTCGTCGAAAGCCTCGTCCATAACCACCATCCCAATTTCGTCGCACAATTCGTAAACATCGGGAGCCTGTGGGTTATGGCTCATGCGGATGGCATTGCAGCCCATGCTTTTAAGCGTAAGAAGGCGGCGTTTCCAAACTTCGCGGGGAACAGCCGAACCCAACACACCAGCATCGTGATGAATGCAAACTCCTTTTAGTTTCAGCCATTGATTGTTCAATGCAAACCCTTTATCAGGGTCGAAAGTCAAGGTGCGCAAACCCATGTTTTGTTCGTTTTGTTCGCTAACCTTTCCCTCTTGTTTAATTGTTGTACGTACGGTGTACAAGGTGGGTTGACCGATCGACCAAAGCTTGGGATTTTTCACCGTAAGCAATTGATTCATAATAAATTTACTTCCAGCTCCAATCAATTGTTTTTTTGAAGAAAAAGCAACAACTTGATCTGTTTGCTGATCGACTATTTCGTGGACCACCTCAAGCGTGGAACTTTGACTCAACTCGTTTTTCAGGGTCGTCTCGATCGAAATTTCGGCCTTTTTTTCTGTTACCGAATTAGCCTTGAAAAAGATGCCCCAAAGATCGACATGCACCATAGGAGCATACACCAGATAGGTGTTACGATAGATGCCCGAGCCCGTATACCAGCGAGAATCAAACTCCTGAGAATGATCGACCCGCACCGAGAGCACATTCTTTTCGCCAAAGCGAATGTGTGGGGTGAGGTCGTACAAAAACGAGAGGTACCCGTTGGGGCGGAAACCTACCGACTGACCATTGATAAAAACCTCGCTCCGGTTGTAAATACCTTCAAAGTAAATGTATACTTTTTCCTTGCTCTTTTCGGCAGGCACTTCAAAAGTTTTACGGTACCAAGCAATTCCTCCGGGCAGATAGCCTGTACAACTGGCCTTATCGGGACTATAGGTTCCTTCCACGGTCCAATCATGAGGCAAGTTGAGTGACCTCCATTTCGAATCGTTGAACTCTGGTTGAGCTGCTTCTTTCACATCGGAAAGGCTAAACTTCCATTTTTTGTTGAACAGTTCGGCATTCCCAAATTGAGGTTTGGCCCACATGCTTGTTGCCAAGAACAAACAAATGACAAGGACTGAAAAATTTTTTCGGTTCATTCGTTGATATTTTTAGAATTTTCTTTTCGCATGATAACACTGAAAAAACCTGCAGATAGAATCATACAGATTATTGGGTGTTAAAACTACAAAATATGATTGTGGTTATCCTAGCACTTTTTCAACTTCTTCTATAAATTTAATGACCCCGGTTTCAATTTGTCCGGTAAGTGCTATTGAATTAGTAAAATCCGGATCTTCGACAAGAACATGATCCACAATTGAAAAGCCGCTTTCGACCGACGAAGGGATATGATATTGATTCCAATCGCTGCTTCTGAAGATTTCCCAGTATTGTTTCTGTATTTGCTTGTTCTGTCCGGCCAACCATACTTCAAAACGCATTTCATTGAAATTGAAAACAATGGCAATTTTTAATTTTTTTACTTTAAGTGTAGTTGGGGTGAAGGGGAAATAACTTATGGTCATATCGCCAGGATACAGGCTGCCAATGGCATAACCAACAGGATAATGTTTAATAAAATAGTTTCTCAAGCTTCTCATGAAACTCATCAGGCTTTGGTAGGTATTTTTGAAATTGTCAATTTCATGTTGCATCTTCATGATCTAATCTTATATGTTTTTATCCTCAACTAAAAGCATTTAGTTGTAAGCTTGCAATTTAAGTAAAAAAATCGGCTGCTACATTAAAATATTACACTTCATCCCTCTTTTATTACACTTGGTCAGGGTTCTTTTTCATCCTTGGTTTTCATGGGGCATTTTTGTTGTCGAAATCGTTATTAGCCATGAAAACACTTTTCTTTCTTTTGAATTTTCTTTTGTTTTCTTCATTAGCTTACTCGGCGACAAGGGTTTCAGGACGGGTTACCGACCAAAAGATGGAGTCCCTTCCCGGGGTCAACATCTTTGTCGAAGGCACTTACGACGGGTGTACTTCGGGCTCTGATGGTTCATTCTCGTTCGAAACTACTACCCAACCTGATTTTACCCTTAAAGCCACCTGTGTGGGGTACGAAAACTGGTCGGGAGCCATCCGGCCGGGCGAAGGCACCAATATAACCATCATCCTTCAAGAAAGCATGAATACCCTCGATGCCGTTACCATCACTGCCGGGGTTTTTGCTGCTGCCGACCGCAAACGGGCCTCAGTGATGGAACCCCTTGACATTTACACCACGGCCAGCGCCAATGGCGACGTGATGGGCGCCATGCGTACCATGCCCGGCACCCAGGCCGCGGTCGATGATGGCCGCCTTCTGGTTCGTGGCGGCGATGCGGGTGAAACGAAAACCTACATCGATGGCTTGCTGGCAGCCAAACCCTATTTTTCAAAAACCCCCGACGTAGCTACACGGGGCCGCTTTGCCCCGTCGCTGTTCAGCGGGGTGATGTTCAACACCGGCGGCTATTCGGCCGAATACGGGCAGGCCCTTTCATCGGTACTGGCACTAAACTCGACTGACCTTGCCGAAAGCAACAATACCGGTGTTTCGCTCATGAGCATTGGTGGCGAAATGAGCCAAACCTGGGCTTTCGGGCAGCAATCGTTGATGCTCTCGGGAAGTTACACCAACTTATGGCTAAGTAACCAGGCAAACAAACCCCTGATCGACTGGGAACAGCCAATGGAAGCCATCAACCTTTCGGCAGTATACCGATACAAATCCAACAGTCGTGCGCTGCTGAAAGCCTACACTACTTACGATCAAGGGAAAATGGCTTACAAAACAAGAGGTAAAGAAATAATCAGGGTCGGTAGTTCAGGAAGATCATCTTACACCAATCTCCACTACCAGCAACACTTAGGGGAAAACTCATTTATGAAAACAGGGGTTTCAGTTACTTACGACCAGCAGGAATTACTTCCTGGTGTAATCAAGATAGAAAACAATGATTTCAATATTGAGGCCCGGATGGTATTATCGCATGTGCTTTCACCCAAGACCGTTCTGGCCTGGGGGGTTAGCGATACCTATACCCGATCGGGCATGGAAATCGGACTGGATTCTACAAAGGAAACCATCCCCTTGAACATGGAAGACCATACTATTGCTGCCTTTGCTGAACCGGAATTCCGGCTTTCCAAGAACCTGGCGCTAAGACCTGGCTTACGTGCCGAATATTCTTCTGCTTTAAATAAATACTCCATTTCTCCACGCTTTGCCCTGGCTGTTAAAACCGGTAAGAACAGCCAGCTTTCGGCTGCATGGGGACACTATTTTCAAAATCCCGATAACAGTTACCTGCAGTTTACTACCAACCTTGATTTCGAAAAAGCGACACATTACATTGCCGGGTACCAATGGGGAAGTGTAAGAGACCGCCTGTTCCGTGCCGAATTATACCACAAAACCTACAGCGACCTCATCCTATGGAACGGACATAACCCTTACCGACCTGAGCGAATACGCAATGGCGGTGAAGGCCATGCTTCGGGCATCGACCTGTTTTGGCGCGACAGGAAAAGTATCCGTGGCCTCGACTATTGGCTTACCTATTCCTATATTGATACCGAACGACAATACCAGAACTACCCCGAAAAAGCCAGGCCTCATTTCGTGGCCAATCAAACCTTTTCGGCAGTTGCAAAATATTGGCTCAGCTTTATTTCTACCCAGGTGGGTGCCTCATACACGCTGGCTTCGGGCAGGAGCTACGACAATCCCAATACCCCAAGATTTATGGACGGAACCACCCTGCCGTTCTCGAACCTGAGTGTGAACCTGAGCCATGTATTCTTTCTTGGAAACCAGTATTCTGTACTCTATTGTTCGCTAAGCAATGTTTCGGGGAACGAAAATATCGTGGGCTACCGCTCATCGTACGAACCCGACAGCAACGGGCAATTCGCGTTGTACCCACAGCGCGACGATGTAAAACGCTTCTTCCTGATTGCATTATTACTTAATTTTTAACCTTTAATACGACACATTATGAAAACACAGATTTCTATTTTAAAAAAGATGATCCTTATTTCGATGTTCTGCTTATTTGCCAGCAGTTCGATGGCCAACAGTTATGAACAAGCTATGGGACAGGCCTTGCAAAGCATGTCGAAGGCCACCGATACCGATGGTTTGCTGGCCTCGGCCGATCAGTTTGAACGGATCGCGAATGCTGAAAAAAACCAATGGCTTCCCTTTTATTATGCAGCATTTTCATGTGCAAACACCGTGATGCGCCCCAACAAACTGGATAAAAATGAAAAGGAACAAATCCTTTCCCGTGCCGAAAATTTGCTCAATAAGGCCATTGAGGTAAATCCAAAAGAATCGGAAATTTTTGCCCTGCAGGGCTTGCTTTATCAGTTAATGATCAGCAACCCGGCTGATGGGGCCACCTTCGCGGCAAAATCGACCGTAGCCCTTGAGAAAGCATCCAGGTTAAACGACGAGAATCCCCGGGTTTATTACATGCAGGGTACCCTGACATTTTATACACCCGAATCGTTTGGTGGGGGACCAGAAATTGCCAAACCACTCCTGGAGAAAGCTAAACAACTCTTCGATGCCGGAAAACAAAACAATCCTCTTATGCCCAACTGGGGAAAAGAACACAACGAACAGATGTTGAAACAATGCCAATGATTTCAAAAAAGATTTAGCTATTTTCGTGTTAGCAACCAGTTAAAAAAGCATCCGTGCATAAAAAAAACATGATTTTAGTGTGAGATTTTTCTTTTTCTGCGAATAATGATTAAACGATTAATGATTCAAAGTGGATAAAGAAAAATTCATACAAGTGATTACCGAAAACAAGAATCTTCTGTATAAAATTTGTAATTCATACTGTCCGAACCTAAGTAATAGACAGGATTTAGAACAAGAGATTCTTTTGCAACTATGGAAAAACATGAAAAATTTTGATGGACGCGTTAAAATTTCAACATGGATTTATAAGGTTGCATTAAATACAGCGATTTCTAATTTTCGGTTAGACTGCAAACGTGTTGATAAACCCAGCGAAATTGATTTTTCATATTTTTCTTTACCTGATTTTGAATATGATTCTGATTTTGACGAGAAACTGCAATTGTTGAACAAATTGATAGATGGAATGTCAAAGCTTGATAAGGCTTTGATGCTTCTTTATCTGGACAACTACAGACAAAAAGAGATTGCGGAAATTCTCGGTATTTCAGATTCAAATGTAGCTACAAAAGTTAATCGGATTAAACGAAATCTGAGAGAAAAATTTAATAACTATTAAAGTTAAAATCATGGAATTAGAAGATTTAAAAAAGGCATGGGCTGATTATGATAAAAAGCTCACGGAAAACCTCAAGACCAATAACGAGCTGATAAGAAAAATGAACTTAAATAATGCGAAATCAACTATGGATACTCCAAAAAGATACGAGATTGTGAATGTTATAGGAGGATTTGCATTTTTGCTTGTTGTAATAACCTATACAATAAAGTTATCCACAGATTATAGAGTTCTTGTTTCAGGTTTATTGACTTCTATATGGACTATGGTTTCATTACTTTTATCGGTTCGATTACTCAATTCAATTGTTAAAGTTGATTTTTACAACGATTCAATCATAAAAATTCAAAAACAGATGATTGAGTATAAAAAACGATTTTTTAGTGCAAAAAAGTACATGTTGTATACTGGTCCTGTTTTTGTGATTGCTGCTGCTCCATTTTTGGCAAAGGCAATGACAGGAGTAGATATCTTTAAGTTGCCTGTAAATTATGCAGTAGGTGTTGCAATTGCACTGATAATTGGATATCCAGTGACTGCATGGATTAATAAAAACTGGTATGAAAATAAAATGATTGATACTGAAAGATTTTTGGAAGAAATAAATAAATTTGAGACTGAACAATAACCGGTTGCTAACACACACATTATAGCCAATAAGGGGTTCATCGGTATGCGAAGTTTTGTAGCCCGCTTCAACTTTACGTGTAACCTGATAGGAAATCTCCCGCAATCCCTTATTGGCCATATTATCATCAAAGTGAATCGAAACCATGAGAAGGCTTATAAAACAAAAAGGAACTATCTGGCATACCTTACTTAGCTATGCGGTTATTTCGATCGTAGTAGGAACCATTTCCATCATGCTTCAAAAAAGCAATCCTGAAAATATTGGAGTTTTGGAGTTATTGATGAATTCGGTGTATTCCCTGATGATCGGACTGTCGCTTTTTGCAAACAATTGGTTGTTCAATTGGGTTGAAGTAAAATATGTTTTTTGGATCGAACGCCCCAAACAGAGCCTTCTCCTGGTTTCGCTCATTCATCTTTCTTATTCAACCCTGGTTATTTTCGGGGTGAATTATCTTTGGTTTACCCTTATCCTGAAGATTGACTGGGTCTATTTCACCCAAAATTTTGGCAAAAACATCATCATAGGAGAATACCTTGCATTGATTCTGATTACTATTTTCTTTTATGCCCGCTCGTTCTTTTTTGAATGGCGCGAAAAATCGGCTGAAAGTCAAAAACTTAAAGCCCAGGCTATTGCATTGCAATATCAGGTACTACAAAACCAGGTGGATCCGCACTTCCTGTTCAACAGCCTGAACACACTGGGCTCGCTTATCGACATCGATACCGAAAAGGCCAAACAGTATGTCCGCGAGTTTTCGCTGTATTATCGCGAATTGCTTTCACTAAAAGACAAGGAATTGATCTCGCTGGCCGATGAAATCGAATTTGTAAAACGGTACATTTTTCTACAGAAAATTAGGTTTGGTGAAAATTTCGATGTCAAAATAACTTTAAATGAACCAATCATAGGGCACGTAATCCCATTGTCTGTTCAAATGATGGTTGAAAATGCCGTGAAACACAACATCATTTCAAAAGAGAAACCCCTGGAAATTATTATCGGGCAAAACGGCGACGAGAGCATCTTCATCGAGAACAACCTGCAAACCAAAGACCGGTCGAACGACAGCAACCAGTTTGGCTTGAAAAACCTTTCGGAAAGGTACCTGTTCCTTACAGGCAAAGAAATGCAGGTATGCCGTACCGATCAATTTTTCAGGGTAATCCTTCCCATAATCCCTGATGAACCATGAAAATCCTTATCGTAGAAGACGAACCCCTGGCAGTTGCACAATTGCGCAAGCTACTCAGCCAGATTGAACCCGAAGCAGTGGTGGTAGCCGAGTGCGACACGGTGGATTCTACCCTGAAATGGTTTGAGAACAACCCCCTGCCCGATCTTGCTTTCTTCGACATTCAACTGGGCGATGGCCTGAGTTTCGAGATTTTCAAAAAAACCAACATCGATGTTCCGGTCATTTTCACAACGGCCTTCGACCAATACGCCATTCAGGCGTTTAAAGTGAACAGCATCGATTATTTGCTGAAACCCATCGACAAGGAAGAATTGGCTGCGGCAATGAACAAGTTCAGTCTACGGCAGGCAAATACCTCTCAAAGCGTTACCCCTGCATTAATACAAAGCCTGATTGATTCGGCCTCGAAAACCCATTACAAGAAACGGTTTCTGGTTAAAATCGGCGACAAGTTGCGTACGGTCGAAAGCAGCTCGGTTTGTTATTTCTACAGTTATCAGAAAGGAACCTTCATGAAAACCGACGATGGGCGCAACTACCTATTGGACATTACCTTGGAGGTGATCGAAGAATTGATCGATCCCGGGCAGTTTTTTCGGATCAACCGCAAATACCTGATCGCGTTGAATTCAATTGTAGAAATGTATCCTTACAGCAATTC
>CAZSIK010000068.1:0-4076 GCA_964606515.1 uncultured Prolixibacteraceae bacterium | reverse complement strand
TCAAGTTGAAACTAAAAAACCAGGAAGATGACGATTTTCTTGTAGCGCGCGAAAAAGTGAAAGCCTTCAAGGAATGGCTCGAAGGGGGCAACTGATTATTTCACAAGATACTCCAACGCCTGTTCGCGTGTGTCGAATGGAATAAGCTTGTTTTTCACGGTAAGGTTGTACGCGCTCAGTAAAATCCTTTTAATCCCATTAATGCCTACTCCGGAATTTTTTATTGTCCGGGCATCAAACAATTCTTTGCCAAACTTTTTGGCTAGATCCATGTACTCGTTGTTCGATGGAGCATTCGTAAAATCGTTCAATGTATAAAAACTTTCATCCGAATTGAGGTAGACCTGCCTCACCTCTTCAAGTACTTTTATGGTATCCTGCACTGTGTTGCACCGGGTGTAATCAATCAGCAAGATTTTTTTCCCTTTGTGTTGAATAAACGAAACGCCCATAACCTTAGTATTAATGGTTAATCGGCTTCGAATATAGATAAAAATTAATTAATTACACCCTTTACTATTAAAATAAAGCTTCAGTAGTAAAAAAAGAAAGGACACCCTGCTTTGCCGGATGTCCTGAAAACGAGTTGAGAAATAGGGCCACTTCATTCACCCAATTTTTCGATCTGTTTTTCCAGTTCATGCAACTGTTTCTCGAGTTGTTTCTGTTGTTTCTCGAGTTGTTTTTTCTCCCGTTCAATTTGTTTGATTCTTTCTTTATCAGGATCGCCATGCAGTTCACTCGTTTCATAGGGCACCGAATCGCAACCGGCATTGCCAACTGCTTCAAGAGCTGCCGAAACTCCGCTTAAAGCAGAGGTAACAATCCCTTCTACATCGAGGCTGCCCACCACCGAAGCGGCTATGTCCAAACCGGCTGTAGCTGCTTTCACTGCAGCATCGATGGTGGCAGGGTCAATGCCATCACGGGCCATGTCGCGCCGCATGTCGCGTTCCATCTCCCGTCGGGCTTCCGCGATTTCCCGGGCAGCCTCGCGCATATCACGATTTATATCCTCGCGTCCAACCTCCATCCTGGCCCTGTCCACCTCCACGGAAGCTTCTTTCATGGCTTCAGCAGCCACGCACATGGCTTCCCTGACGATTTTTTCGACGTTGATTTCGTTTAAGGCTTCATCAATTTCGGCCATCATTTCGGCCGACAATTCTTCGTTCGTTTCCGACAAGGCCACCTCCATTGCTTTTTGCAATTCTTCGGTTTTTACCTCAGCAGCCTGTTCATTCTTTATTTTCTCGTCAATAACAGCCTTGAGGCTGTCGCGGTTAATTGGCTTCGCCCCACCCGCAACAACAGTTTGTAACGAATCGGCTTCAGGCAAGCGGTTAAAATTGCCTGTTCTACCCTGTGTGGTAAACGAGGCCAAAGTAAGCCCGGCCAAAATAATGACCACGGCTACGAGTCCTTCGATAAAATTTGTTTTCATGGCTATTTCATTTTGCAAACGTTTAATTCTTTGAATTACTGAACCTTTACCCATCGAGAAGGCCATCGAAAGCTGCATGCCTTCGGCCTGCCTGATCTGCAATAAGGCCAGTGTTTTAATATAACATTGCTTATCACCTATGGCTTCAACAGCCAGATTATCACAACAATTTTCTCGTTCGGCCCTGATCCTCGATGAAATGGCCCAAACCGCAGGATGGTAAAAAAATAAAATCCCGATCAGCGATTGCACCATGTTAAACAAGTAATCGTTCCTGAGAATATGCGCCAGTTCGTGCGCGATGATGGCTTCCACTTCTTTGGTCGAAAGGCCTGTGAAGGCAGTGACAGGGAAAAGAATAAGGGGTTTTAGGGTCCCCAGGGTCATGGGGACTTTTGCTAAAGGCGAAAAGAATCCTTCAATTTTTCGCCTGATCCCCATACGGATTGAAAGTTCATACAAACGGTTTTGCCATTCCACGGGAAGCGGCACCAAATGATGGGTTCTCAAACGGTGGGTATACAACAGTCCGGTAAGCATCCTTAAAGCAAGAAGACCAATCCCGAAAAACCAAATGAGGCAGATCAGCTTGAAATTTCGTTGAAAAAAAGCCCGGAGCTGGATCTGATCAATATTGAATATGAAATTGTTGGAGGATTGTTCCGCCCCATTTTCGGCAGAAGGTGAAACCAACAAACTTTTTAAATATCCGTCGTGTTGCAACCATTGATCCTTTATCGATTGTTTCTCGGTGGCGTAACGGTATGAATTGGCAAAGGTGAACAAAGCCCAAACAAGTATTGCTGCAAGGGCCATAAAAGAAAGGAAATATTTCAGAACGGCACTTTTCCTTCTAAAGAGAAGCAACAGAACGGCCAGCAACAGGAGTACCAGAGAGGCTTGCCAAAGCGAATGAACCAAAGTCCATCCCAAGGCTTCAATAATGATATTGGAAAACCCGTTCATGATGCTTGCGTTTTTTCAATCTGTTCAATAATCCTTTTGATTTCGTCCAGCTCTTTTCGACTGGTACGCTTATTACCAATAAGTTGCATTACAAGGCTTGAAGCAGAACCGGAAAAGGTAGTGTCAAGAAAACGGTCGAGCAAGGTACCTCGGGTTTCCTCTTTCCTGAAAACAGGATAGTAAAGATGGTTCTTCCCATTCGGCTCCCTGCGCAATAATCCTTTTACGTGCATATTCTGCATGATTTTCAGCGCGGTAGTATATCCTGTATCCTTCGTTACCGAAAGCCGATCGTGAACCTCCTTAACGGTAAGGGGTTCCTGTTCCCAAAGGATGTTGAGTATTTCCAATTCGGCTGCTGTGGGTGTAGATTTCTGATTTTCCATTTTTAATCAACTACGACAATTATCGTACAAATATATACGATAATTGTCGTAGCTGCAAAATGAAATCAAAAAAAAAATCAATATTTTTGTTTTTCACATCTAAATAGGCATCAAATTAAAAAACACTTCAATGAGCAAGCCTGCACACAGTATTTCCATGGCATTGATTTCTTGTATTATAGCTTCAATGCTGCCTTCTTGTAATCATCTTAAAAAAAACGCTGATTTTTGCAGTGCGAAAAGAGCCCCCAGAGCCGTTGCCAAAATAGTTATTGACAATTGGTTGGCCAGAAAAGAAATAAAACAGTATCAGACCGACTTCCTGAACACCGTTCATTATTCAGAGGCTTGTATGGCTTTAGGTGCAGCGCGATTTGCACAGATCGTGAAAGATAGTGCCGTGATGGATAAGATAGGTTTGCGCTACCATGAAACAGTTGAAGCTTTCGATACCTTGCCTGCTTATCATGTCGATGCCAACGTAATTGGCATCATCCCAATGCAAATATACCGTTGGAACAAAAATGAAATTTTCAGAAATATGGGTATTAAAATGGCTGATGTGCAATGGGATACTCCCCTCCCCGATGGATTAAGCAATCAAACCCGCTACTGGATTGACGACATGTACATGATTGGGATTTTACAGATTGAAGCATATCGAACAACCGGAAATCAGGTTTATCTTGATCGGGCTGCCCTTGAATTCTGCTCCTACCTAACTAAATTACAACAACCAAACGGATTGTTTTTTCATGGTCCGGAAGCGCCCTTTTACTGGGGGCGTGGCAATGGGTGGGTAGCCGTTGCCCTTGCCGAAATCATTTCTGTTTTGCCTCCCGACCACAAAAACTATCAATCGATTGTTAATGCATACTGCCGTATGGTAGAAACGTTGGTTTTTTACCAACTACCCAACGGAATGTGGCGCCAGCTTATCGATGAGGATAGAGCTTGGGAAGAATCTTCTTCCACAGCCATGTTTGGCTTTGCTATCCATGTCGGGGTATCAAAAGGCATTCTGAAAAGCAGGAAATACAAAAATGCTTATCAGAAGGCATGGATGGCTTTAGCCAATCACCTTACAAACGAAGGAAACTTATCGGATATTTGTGCGGGTACAGGTCAAAGCAAAGAGGTAAACTATTACCTCGACCGACCAAAAATTGAAGGAGACCTCCATGGACAGGCACCTTTGCTTTGGTTTGCCTGTTCCTTAATCAAAGAAAAAATACATTCGATCAATCAACACACAATTTTTGAAGACTAAGCCATCCTTA
>CAZSIK010000067.1:3080-16136 GCA_964606515.1 uncultured Prolixibacteraceae bacterium | reverse complement strand
ATTAAGGCAAACAACAAGTACACGAGATAGGCCCAGGTAGTTTTCCAGACTGGGGGAAGTACTTTTATAGTTAAAGTAAGCTCCTGGTTCAGCTGTTGCAATTCATGGTTTAAAAATTTCACTTTAAAGCGATACTCACCTGGGGGGATCCGGCTATACCCTGCATGATGGGTATTTCCGGTTTTGTTCCAGTCATGGTCGTAACCTTCAAGCATATAAGCATAAGCAATTTTCGATTGAAGCCTGTAGTCGAGTCCGGCCCAAGTAATCTCAAACGCATTTTCGTTGTGTTTAAGCTTTATGGATTTGGTTTCCCTAATGGAGCGCTTCAACACCGATCCTTCACCAGGCAACACTTCTTTCCCCAACAACTGAAACCCTGTAAAGAGCAGGTTTACTTTCTTTTGCTCACCCCGAAATTCCATGGGATCAAAAGCATATACTCCATTGTTGGCCCCGAAAATAATTGTTCCATCCTTTCTTACGACTACTGCCCCTTCTGAAAAACCAGAACCGATAATGCCATCGTGCATGCTAAAGTTCCTGAATACATTTTCGTTTGGCTGATACGAGGCAATTCCGTTTTCGGTCGACATCCATAAGGTACCCGCCTGGTCGTGGGCAATGGTAAAGATCACCTCACTGGGCAAACCTTCATCTCGGGTGATCACCGTACAATCGAAAAATGAAGGTATGGCTTTACTGTTTTTTAATTTCACAAGGCCTCCCCCCAATGAGGCCAACCAGACTTGGTTTTTGTTATCGCACTGCACGTGGAAAATATCGTTGCTCCTTAATCCCTTCACATTCCCGTTTTCCTGGTTGAAAAGCCGGAAGGAAAAACCCGAGGGCGTTTGATTTCCAGCATCAAGGCAGAGAAACCCTTCGGTAGTACCCATCCAGAGCTTTCCATACTCATCCTCAGATATATGCCTGATTTTTTGTGCTTTATTCTGAGGATAATTTTTAAAAAAGTTGCCTGAATGACTAAAATGTGGCCCATCCATCAAGTTGAGCCCTCCCCCGTAAGTTCCGATCCAGATTCTTTGTTGACGATCTTGATGGATCGTATAAATATTGTCGTTCGAAAGAGAAAACGAGTCTGCAGGATTGTGAAGATAGTGAACTGCATTGAAATCGAACAGTCCTTTGCGCTCCAGCTTAAACAAACCATTTCCCTTGGTTCCCAAATAAATAGAACCTTCAGCATCTTCCATCATGGTGTAAACCATCCCTATTTCACGACCATTAATCGAGTTGATAGTTTTGACCACCCGACAATCCTGATCGAGCAAGAAGAGCTCTTGCTTTTTGGTGGCAAGCCACAAATACCCTTTCGAGTCTTCCATCAAGGCACGCACTTCGTTTGCGATGCTTAGTTCCGAATTTGGCGCTGGCTGCACAATCCGGAAGCGTTTTTTAATAAAGGTAATTTTTTCAATTCCTTTAAAATAGGTACTCAACCACAAAACTCCCGATTGATCTTTATAGAAGCAATTCACGAAATTAGACATTCTGCTCCCCGCTTCACCTGGTTTATTGAAAAAATAGTCGACTTCGCCAGTAGCCCGGTTATAGTGTCCAAAACCTCCCCCCTTCATAGTGAGCCACAGTTGGCCTTCTTCGTCTTCCATCAGGCCACATTGTGAAGTAAGGCGAAGGTCTGGGTTTACGGCAAGGATTTGCTGAAAATGACGAAATTTACCTGTTTTCAGGTCAATTTTTGAAATCCCGGCTACTTTCGATTCAATCCAGAGAAGCCCTTCTGAATCGATATACAATTTTAATATCTCTTGTATTTGGGATTCCAGAAAATGCCTGATGCACTTTCTGGTTAACTCATTGTATTCAATAATCCCATTCCCTTTAGTCCCAATGAGAAGTAACCCGTTTATTGGTGAAACAATTTGTGATACCTCGGAATGATTTGGAAGCTGGATTTCCTGCACCTCCTCTTTTTCAGGATGGTATATTAGTAAATTACCCTCACGGGTGCCAAAATAAACACCCGAACCAGCTGGGTAGCATAAGGTTAAATTATATTGTGCGAAGAGTTTCCGAGCCAATAAAGAAAAAGGGTTTAAACTGTACCTGCCAGTATCAGGATTCTGTTCCAAACGAATCATCCCTTTTTGTGTATTCACCCAAATAATTCCGTCATGATCCTCTTCAACAAAAATAATTTGGTTCCCAGGCAAAGGGTTAGTCCCAGTCTCATAAAAATGAAACACTTCGAAATTTTTGGTTTTTGGGTCGGTATGAACCCTGAACAAACCCGCATTGGAGGTCGACAACCAAACATCGCCTGAGGCAGAAGCCAGCATTCCGGTAACGGTTACAGAGGCAGAACCTGTATTGGGTTCGGGAACCGGGTCGAAGCGTTCAGCAAAACGGTCAAAACGAAAAGCTTTGGCATCGTAGGTAAAGGCCCAGATATTCCCAAGAGAATCCTCATTGATCCTTTCAATACGGTTCGAAGACTGATAGTTATTATGCCAGTTACCCGGCTTGTACACCGAAATAGTATGACCATCATAACGGTTAATCCCATCCCATGTAGCAAACCACATAAACCCGTAACGGTCGCGGAGCATGGCCGAAACACTTCCGTGCGATAGGCCCTGTTCTGTCGAGAGATGCTCAAACAGGTAATCATAGTCTGAACCCTTTGCCGGCAAGGCAAACAATAGTATCAAAAATAAATATAACGGGATCCGTTTTATGCCCATACAGCCACTCCTTACTCCCACAAATATATAGAATTAATAAAGAATGCCGGCAGTTTGTTTCCCATGCAGAAAATAGGGGATAAATATTCCGAAAACAGGTACAACATGCAGTATTCAGCAAAAATTACCAATTCTCCGGCAAATAGTTCAAACCCCAAACCAGTTGTCTATTATAGATTTGTAACAAAATAATCCATTACGGGCATCAAAATCTATAAATTCTTATATATGAAAAAAAATGTACTTTTCATGATTATCCTGGTACTGTTGGCTTTTTTAAGTGAAGCCCAACTGCCCGGGTCCTACACTTACGATTTCAGGGACGGGGCCATCATTTCAAGCGGGAAAAGTGCCGACGGAAAATTGAGCCTTACCGGCACCTACTCGCATCACAGTGCCAACTATGGCCTGAATATGAAAGTGGATGGCAACATCGACATTGAAGTGGCTGGCAGCAGTACACTGAAATTCCTGGGCTCGGCCTACTCTTCGCTCACCCTGATAGGAACAGCTGTTGCCGCAGGTGATCTGGGAACCCAAAACACAAAAGTGGCCAACGATCTGAGCGATACCTACGATTTCGTTTATTCAGGAGCGGCTGCACCCTTAAATTTTAAAACAGCAGCAGGTACCGGCAATGACCTTTATTTGCCCATTATCGAAGTTATCCCAGCTCAATCGGGGGCCATTGCAACTGCTGCGGCAAAAAACATCATCTATGCCTTCGACCTTAGGGATGGGAGTATCATCCCCAACGAAACCAGTCTGAACGGCAACTATACCATTGAAAAAGGGCTTTTTAAAATAGAGTGCGGCCCAAGTAACGGATATGGATACAATGGCGCCGATCATGGTTCGATTCTGAAAACAGGCAACAAAATCACCTTGCAGCTTGCTGGAAATTCGTATATCAAAATCGGGGGATGCCAATACTCGAACGGAACCATCGCGGCATCAAGCACTTCAGGGCGATTCGACAAAGCCTCACAAGCTTCGAAAACGGCTACCTGTTACCATCAAAACGGGGCCACTGTCGATTTTCTGTATGTGGGAACCGCAGGGAAAGTGGTACTTGATTTTACAGGGACCACCTATATCCCTTGTATCGATATAGTACCTGTGCCTTATACTGTAGAACTCGACCCCTGGGTTAAAAAATCCGGAACAATTACCCTCAACGGGAAAACCATAAGCCTTACTGCCGGCGACAACATTTCGGCCAATGCCACGGTAAGCGTAAGCGAAGGTACCGTAATCAGCGCCACTGCCGAAATGGCTTCACTCAGGTTCGACCTTGCAGGAAAAGCACTATCGACTTATACCCCAACTTTTTCGGGTGATATTGCTTCGGTAGTGGTTAATGCCGATACCTTGATCGTAACCTATTCGGGTGTGGGTTCCAAACCCAAAGGTTATAAGATCGTAGTTGTCGACAACAGTTCTACGGCCAAAGCCGAAGCAGGGAAAACCTACTCGTACAACTTTGCCGACGCAAGTGTTTTGCCCCAGACTGCCTACACCTCGTTGCGTTATCCAATTTTCATCACAAGCGATGGCATTTTAACCCTGAAAAGCAATACCGAAACCGCTGCACGACAATTCGGGTATCACGATGCACAACATGGTGCGGTTCTGTTCCCTGGAAATTCAATCGAAATTATTACTGCCGGGAATGCCACGGTTACTTTTGGTACCTGTAATTACGGGAGTGCTACCGACGGTATCTTCGAGTTCACCGATTCGAAAGGCACGGTACTGGGTTCCTGTTCCTCGCATAGTATTGGCACCGGAGCATGTGGCGCCCAAAGTTTCACCTATACCGGACCCGCTGCGAAGATTACCGCCACATTGAAAAGTGCTTCATTTCCAAATGCCGAAGTGTATATTCACGGTATTTCGGTCGAAAATGCTGCGCTCATTGTTTCAGTTAAAGGAAAAACCGAAGTATGGGATTTTGGCGCAGAACAACTTGATACCGCACTTTATAAGAACAACCTAACCGTGAGTGTGATCAATTCATGGTATGCCCAATCCATCACCCCTGGCAGTAGCAATATTGCACTTCCCAGCTTTACCTCGGGGGTTCTGAGCTGGGTTGGCGGTGGTAACGACCGCCTGCGTACCAGCAACACCAGCCTCACCCGCTACGATGAAAATATTGCCGGAGCTACCAACTACTCAGGGCGTATATATGTAAATTCGGCAGCAGCCTCAGGCCGTTACCTGAGCCTCACCCTGAGTGCCGACGACGAAGTTACGCTGGTTACCCGTACCGATGCAGGGGGCACCCTTAACTTTCAGTATGTTCCCAATCCTTCAGCCCAAACCGACCAGGTGGAGGTAAACGATCTTACGACCTTAAAATTCGTAGCTAAAGAAGCCGGCACCTACCATATTTTCGACAACAAGGGAAAACCCAGTTATTTCAGGGTATACAGGAAAGACGCAAGCTATATCGACTTGGCCGGGACTATCGATCTATCTGCTGCCCAGGGAATTCCTTCATCTTATGCCATTCAATTTAAAAACGAAGCCGGAAAAACATGGAAAGCAAGCATGAACGGAAATGGTTACAGTGTGAAGCTTCCTGCAGGGTATAACTATTCTTTAAGCCTGACCGATGCTAACGGGTATATCATCAACAACGGCAACATACTCAATGTTGACGAAAACACGAAAACACACAATGTAAGCATTCAAAAAGTAGAACTCTACTCAGTTAGTGGACCCATAACAGGTTTGGATTCAAAACTGGCTGAATTGATTCTGGTTTATACCCCCGAGGCTTCGGCAAATAAAATCTATAAGCCCCAGCCCGTCATCGATGCCAATGCAAAAACCTATACAGTAAGCCTCGAACCCAATTGTCAGTATACCATTTCGGCCCTTGGGGCAAACGATTATTATATCCCCGCAAATACAATCACCATTGGAAAGGCCAATCAGAATGCCACAATTGCTTTTGCAGCAAAACCCTTATATAAGGTTAACATCGAAGCATCGGGCCTTACTGCCGAACAGCTTGGCAAGTTAAACCTGACCTTTACCAACCTGCTTGAAAAAGGGTATTCGTACAGTTTCCCTTCAGTTAACGACATTGCCCTGCGCGACGGAACTTACTCGCTTGCATACGGTGGCCTCGACGATTTTGCAGTTGAACCCGGTTTGTTCTCAAACCTTACAGTTTCAGGCGCAGCAACCACCAAAACCTTGTTGTTCAAGCCAGTTACCGTTTGGTCGTTCGACGATAAAACCATTGCAAACGGTACTACTTCATATAAAGGATTGTTGTTTACTGGTACGGTCTCGAACGAGGTAGCCAAGGGGCACCTCAACACCAAGGCGGGCGCCACAATTAAGGTTCCGGTAAAAAGCGGAGATAAAATCAGGGTAACCTATTACTATACTGCCGATTTCACTATCGAAGGAGGCACTGCCTACACCACGGCAAGCAACAGCACCAGCACTTTCGAATATGCCGACTATTCTTATACCGGTATCCAACCAGGTTTTGTAACCATTACTGTTGGATCGGGAGCATCTACTACCTATATTACTGAAATTTCGATTGGCGAAACAGTCGAATTTTCAGAAGTTCTTTATGTTGGCACCGATAAGAAATACAAAACCATTAACGAGGCCTTGACTGCCGCTGGTAAGATGATCCGTAAGAATAACGAAAGGGTCAGCATTGTAATCGATCCGGGGAACTACGAAGAGATGCTAGTGATTTCCTCGACAAACATCACCTTGAAAAATGCTTCGACAAACCCAAGCATTGCCCTTATGAACAAAGGGGTAGATATTGCTGCAGGTGCGGTAAGGGTTACTTCTTACTATGGAACCGGATATAATTACTATAGTATGGGCAACAATCAAAAATGGAATGCCGACATCCTTAGGGTAAATAAAGAAAATGGGTATTTATCGTACGAAAACAAGGGAAGCGGAACCACCAACGGCTCGTATTGGAATGCTACTGTAGTAATTTCAGCACATGGTTTTATCGCCGAAAACATCATTTTCGAAAACTCATTCAATCAATACATTTCGAAAAAAGAGTCGGAAGATGTTGTTGTAGAATGGACTTCGGGCGGAAAAGGGAAACGGCCCACCAATACAGGCAATACCGATGTTCAGAATAGAAGCTTTGTCGAGCGAGCTGCAGCTATTGCCATCCTTTCCGACAAGGTGATTTTAAACCGCTGCCGCATAGTAGGCCGTCAGGATTCATACTATGGAGCACAGAACTGCCGCGTAGTCAATTATAAAGGAACCATGATGGGAGCTGTAGATTACCTCTTCGGGGGCATGGTGGCCGTGTTCTATAAAACCGATCTGGTAATGAATATCAGTGACCATAAAGATGATGCCTCCTACCTGACTGCGGCGCAACAAAGCAGCGGACGTGGCTACCTGATGTATGAATGCACTGTAAAATCGGCGGAACCGGGAATTGAATCGGCTTCTGCCTACCGGGCCAAACCAGGCTATTTCGGAAGACCATGGATGGCAACAACAAGCGAGGTGGTTTTCTATAAAACAAGTATCGAAACCTCCAATTTTCCTGGTAGTGAAGGCAAATCACTGATCGTGCCGGCAGGCTGGAATAACTCTCTGAGTGGTGAATCGAAAATGATGTACGAATATGGAACCATCGAAAAGTCGGGCGAGAACAACAGCACAAGCAGAGCTTCCTGGTCGACCCTGCTGAACAACCCGGTGTTGACCGATGGTACTGAAATCAACACCTTCAACTTCACCAAAGGCTCCGATAATTGGGATCCGATTCCGGCATTGATTTCCAGCGACCTTGGCGATGGTGTTTTTCGGTCGCCGTCGACTACGGCAATCAAGATCTATGCGGTGGGCGACAAGGTAGTTCTGAGCAACGTTAGTTCAATGGCGAAAGTAAGACTTTATAACATCAAGGGTTCCTTAATTAACTCGTTCAATGCAGATACCGACACCATAATCCAACCTGGCAAAGGAATTTGGATCGTTCGGGTAATGGCTGCCGATGGTGGAAAAACCGCCAAGGTAATTACCCGGTAATCCTAATTGATCACTTCAAACCAAGATGAGAAGATCAACAGGATTTAAGAAAAGAAATACGAAAACAGGAGCGATTTTAGATTGATCTAAAAGGGGAGGAGGTTTCGTAAATAGAAAGCAGGGTAAAAGCCCTGCTTTTTTTATGTCCGGTAGTTAAAAAAAGTTGTTTTTCGGCCCAGCATGGAAGGCTCTCGGGAAAAAACAAAACAAAACCTTTATTTTCGTCCCAAGTAATCAGATCAGCTTATCCGATGATTTGATTTTGATTCAGAGGCCATGAGAACAATAATTATATTCCTACTTCTACTTACCCAACTTTCGTATTCGCAGGGATTGAAAGGACTCATTACCAATTCAAATGGTGATCCGGTTCCCTATGCCACCCTGTTCGTTAAGGAAGTTTCGATGGGTGCCACCAGCAACAGCGAAGGAAACTACGAAATCCATCTTCCTCCCGGTCGATACACCATTCAGTTCCGCAGTATGGGTTATAAACTTGACGAACAAGAAATTGAAACTGATACCACCACTACTGTACGCAATATTGTATTGCACGAACAGGTATTTCATTTGCACGAGGTAAACGTTTATGCCGGCAACGAAGACCCCGCCTACCCCATCATGCGCAAAGCCTTGTCAATGGCTCCTTTTTACAGAAACCAGGTTAAAAAATACAACGCCGACGTTTACCTGAAAGGAACCGCCAAGCTGGAAAAAGTGCCCAAACTGCTGAGAAAATCACTTAAAGTAGGAGTAAATGGCCAGATGCTAAAAGAAGGAGAACTCTTTGTAAGTGAAAATTTTAGTCAGATTGAATTCAATGCACCCGACCAATATAAGCAGAAGGTGGTTTCGTCGAACAGCTCAATAATAGATAATGCAACCCAGGCTTTCGATATTGGTTTAATTACTGCCAGTGTTTACGATCCCGAAATGGATGTCGTTGTCATGCCCTTCTCCCCTCAGGTGTTCTCACACTATAAATTTCACTATGAAGGGGCTTTTACTGAGGGGAAATACCTGATCAACAAAATCAAAATGATTCCCAAAAGGAAAAGCCGGTTGTTGCTTTCAGGAAACCTTTACATCATCGATGGCTTGTGGTGCCTTCAAAGAGTCGACTTTTCGACTGATCAAAATTTTGGTCACATCGAAGCGTCGATTGAGTTTGCCGAAATCCGCGATAAAGCATGGCTTCCGGTAAGCCACAAAATATCGATCGATGGCAGCATGATGGGCATCAAAGCCAAAGCCAACTACACCAGTTCGGTTAAATACCCGCTGATTACGATAAACGAAACATTGCCGATTCCCTCACTGATCGAAAAATTTGAAGAAGAAAGGGAAATTGAAGAGGCCTATCAACAGGAATTAACCGCCCGACAAAAGAAAATTGAAACACTGCTTCAAAAGGAAGACTTGTCGAACCACGAAACCATCAAGTTAGCCCGGTTGATGGAAAAAGAGACATGCGAAATCAACAAACCATCCATCGAGGGAAACCGATACGAGATTAAAAACAGCTATGAGATCGAACGCTCCGACAGCTCCACCCAACGCGATACCTTGTATTGGGCCAGTTTGCGCCCCAACCCGTTGACAACTGAGGAAGAGAAAAGCTACCAGTTGGCCCGTCTGAATACACCAAAACCACAAATTGACACCCTCCCACAAAAGAAAAAAAGATTCTCACCACTGAGACTGATTGGAAAAAATCAATTCAAATTCAACAACGATTCAGTCAGACTGACATACAGTGGCCTGATCGGAAGTCGTTTGCTAACCTTCAATCCGGTTGAAGGGCTAAAATACAGGCAAGAAGCCACGATATACCAGCTTCTTCCCAAAGGAAGGGTATTCTCGGCCAGCCTGGGACTGGGTTATGCCTTTGGCCCGAATCAGTTCCAATGGACCCACCATGGGGGCTGGCGATATGCCCCTGGCCGAATGGGCACACTCAATTGGGCTATGGGCAGCAGCAGCTCCGATTACCTTGGCTCCGACGGGGTTGCTCCCATTATCAACACCGTGGCATCGCTCTTCTTTAAAGCCAATTTTTCGCGCTATCAGCACCAGGAATTCCTGCGCATTTCAAACCAGATTGAAGTGGTCAATGGTTTACTTTTGCATACCCGGCTTGAATACTACCACCGCAAAAACCCGGAAGTAAGTACCCAATACTCCTTCTTTCGGAAGGAGCAAAACTATGACGCCAACAAAATTTTCGATTTCAAGGGGAACGACCTGACCCCCGGAGAAAACCGTTCGGCTGTGTTTTCAATTTCGGCCGAATACACCCCCCAACGCTATTTTCGGATGCATAAAGGGGTTAAGGTACCCATGAAAAGTAGTTGGCCTACTTTTACCTTAACGTATAAAAAGGGAGTACCAACCCTGCTGGGCAGCAATGCCAACTGGGATTATGCCGAACTGAAAGTGAAACAGAAAAAGAAAATGGGCATCCAAAGCGAGTTGTACTTCCTGGCCCGCGCAGGTCTTTTCTTGAATAACAAGTCGGTATATTTTGCCGATTATGCCGGTTTTTTCACAGCCGGGGGCCATGTTAAATTCAACCCACAACCCAGCAGTTTCAGGTTATTGCCCTCCTACCAATACCACACCAACAGCCGTTTTGCCGAGCTTCACCTTTCGTACGCAAGCCCTTTCCTGGCATTGAAATACCTGCCCTTCCTCTCAAAAATGGCATGGATCGAGAACCTCCATTTCAACTTTTTATCGGTTCCCCGTTCTCCTGCTTTTTTTGAAGTGGGCTACAGCATCAGCAAATTATTTGGCTCAGGTGAAATTGGGGTATTCAGCGGGTTCGACCGGGGCAACCCTACCCAAACGGCCATCCGTTTCACAGCGAGATATTAATTTCCTATTAAAATGAAAAATCAGGTTGAGATGTACCCTTACCCAATTCTGAAGTTGCTAAGCGAATCGGGTAATTTAAACAAGTGATATGGACACAATCGTTATATTTGCACCTCAATTGTTGCAGTAAAATATAAATCAGAAAACAGAATATCATGGCTGAATTCATTTACCAGAAACCCTTTCCCATCTTAAAAGATACCACCAACTACCGCCTGTTGACCAAAGAGTTTGTCTCGACAGTCGAATTCGAAGGTCGGAAAATACTGAAAGTCGATCCCAAAGGATTGGAGCTGTTGGCCAAAGAAGCCATGGCCGACGTGTCGTTCTACCTTAGGGCCTCGCACCTCGAAAAAGTACGCGCCATACTCGACGATCCCGAGGCAACCGACAACGACCGTTTCGTGGCCCACACCCTGCCGATCAACCAGATTGTATCAGCCGAGGGCGAACTGCCAACCTGTCAGGATACGGGTACAGCAATAGTACTCGGAAAAAAAGGCGAAAACGTGTACACCGGGGCCAACGATGCCGAACACCTTTCGAAAGGGATCTACGATACCTACCTGAACCGGAATTTACGCTACTCACAGGTGGTGCCCCTGAACATGCTTGACGAGAAAAATACCGGCACCAACCTTCCTGCGCAAATCGACATCTACGCCGAAGAGGGTTCAAAATATGAATTCCTGTTTATCACCAAAGGTGGAGGTTCAGGCAATAAAACCTTCCTTTACCAGCAAACCAAAGCCCTGCTCACCGACGAGGCGCTGACTAACTTTGTCAAAGAAAAGATACTCGACCTGGGCACCTCGGCATGCCCACCCTATCATTTGGCGCTGGTTATTGGCGGCACCTCGGCCGAAGCAACCCTTGCTGCCGTAAAAAAAGCTTCAGCAGGCTATTTCGACCACCTGCCCACCGAAGGCAATATGGGCGGACAAGCCTTTCGTGACCTCGAATGGGAAGAAAAAGTATTGAAGATCTGCCGGGAAAGTGGCATAGGTGCCCAGTTTGGTGGAAAATACTTCGTGCACGATGTCAGGGTGATCCGGTTGCCGCGTCATGCCGCCAGCTGTCCTGTGGGATTGGGTGTTAGTTGCAGTGCCGACCGCAACATCAAGGCAAAAATAACCGAAGATGGGATCTTCCTTGAAGAACTTGAAAAAAATCCCAGGCGCTTCCTTCCTGAGAAGGCTCCCGAGTTGGCTGCACCAGTTGAAATCGACCTCGACAGGCCCATGGAAGAAGTGCTTGCCGAATTATCGAAATACCCGGTAAAAACGAGGCTCAACCTCAGGGGAACCCTGATAGTGGCCCGCGATATCGCTCACGCTCAGCTCAAAAAAATGGTAGACGAAGGAAAACCACTGCCCGATTATTTCAAAAAACATCCGGTTTACTATGCCGGTCCAGCTAAAACACCCAAAGGGATGCCATCGGGAAGTTTTGGTCCCACTACAGCCGGAAGGATGGACTCGTATGTCGATCTGTTCCAAAACCTGGGAGGTTCAATGATCATGGTGGCCAAGGGTAACCGTTCTCAGGCTGTTACCGATGCCTGTAAAAAACATGGCGGGTTCTACCTTGGCTCCATTGGCGGCCCGGCTGCTATACTGGCCAAGGAGAGCATCAAGTCGGTCGAACTGGTCGATTTTGAAGAGCTGGGCATGGAAGCCATCCGAAAAATCACGGTCGAAAACTTTCCTGCATTCATCATAGTCGACGACAAAGGCAACGATTTCTTTAAGGAGTTTCAGCATTGATGTGAATCTTATACTTGGATCTTTTTTGCGCTTCTAAGGGCAAAAACAAGCGAAAGAATGGAGCTTACTGAAAAGATAAGCAAGGTGATATAGAAAAAGTGAGCTTCCGAAGTGCCTGCCATCAAATACCGGTTTCCTTCAAGAATATAGGTTACCGGGTTAAACCACGAGATACCCAGCAACCATTTCGCGGTAATGAGTTCTCGTGGTAAAAAGGTAGTACTTAAAAAGAGCAGGGGAAAAACGGCATTGGTTACGATGGCGGCACTTTGGTGCTGACCGGTTCGCAACATGATGCCGGCTGAAAAACCACACAAAGTAAGCGACCACAACAACGACAGAAGCAAAATACCGGCGATCGAAATCAGCCCAAATTGAAAGGTAACTCCAAATATTGCCCCTATGATAATTAGGAGCAGGGTAAAGAACAACGACGACAGTGTATCCGCAAGCATTGGGGCTACTACAAGAATCCAGCGGGGCACCGGACTTAAATACAATCGGCGAAAATAACCCGATTGCAAGTCGTTGTTCAGTGTCTGTCCTGCACCAGCCGACGAGCCCATTGCCAGCGAAATGATGGATATAGGAAAGACAAACGATAAATACCCCCCTTCACCAAAAGCTTC
>CAZSIK010000067.1:0-3067 GCA_964606515.1 uncultured Prolixibacteraceae bacterium | reverse complement strand
ACAAGAAGAACAAACTCATACCAAAGCCCATAATCGGGGCAGCAGGTTGTTTTATCAATTTTAATATGCTTCGTTTTATTAAAAGCCAATTCGCTGTATTCATGATGTTTTTTTAGTTTTCTGATTGTTTTTGTTTTTCCCTATTTCTTACATATTGCAGATAACTGTCTTCGAGTGAGAGGCCTCCGTTTGTATTGACCTGATTTTTGAACCCGTTTATCGTACCCGAATAGTGGATTTCGCCCTCGATAATCAGGGCCATTTCGGCGGCATGCTTATCAGCTTCATCGAGATATTGGGTAGTAAGGAAAACCGTAACCCCATCCTTTTTATTGACTTGCGTAATGATTTCCCAAAAAATGGCTCGTGCCATCGGATCCATACCCACCGTGGGTTCATCAAGGAAGAGGATGCGGGGATGGTGAACCAGGGCCAGGGCACAATGCAACCTGCGTTTGTTCCCTCCCGACAATGTTCCTGCTTTTTTGTTTCTCTCGGTTCCGAGTTGGAATATATCGATCAGTTCAACTGCGCGCCTATCGGCTTCCTGTCTCGACAAACCAAACAGTCGGCCCTGGAACATCAGCAGACGATCAACGGTCTCGACAGGATCAAGTTCATTATCCTGAGATGCAACTCCAATTAATTTTTGGATAGGTGTGGTATTGGTTTCAGGGTTGAGCCCCAAAATCGTATAACTACCCGAATCTTTCCCAATCAAGGTAGTGGCTATTTTCACCAGGGTCGATTTTCCCGCCCCGTTTGGCCCCAACAAGGTAAAAAACTGCCCTTCCTCAATGTCGAGGCAAACCCCCTTTAGTGCTTCGGTACCATCGGGGTATTTCTTAACAAGGTTTTGAATTTGAATTGCTGCTTTCATCATACAATACATTAAAATGATGCAGCAAAACTACCTTCATACCAGAAGGCAGAATAGTAAAAAATCGACAAAAAGAACCGGGATCAATCAGGTCAGTAAGTGAAATCGGGATATTTAGACACAAATTCTTTGGGGGTAAATCCCGAATAGGTTTTGAAATCGCGGATAAAGTGGGATTGGTCGAAATAACCGTTATTGTAAGCAAGGTCGATTAATGACCGATCTTTGCTTTTACTGAAATCGTGCAACACCTCCTGAAAACGGATCAACTTAATTACCTGTTTAGTTGTTTTTCCCAGATAGTTGGAGAATTTTCGCTCCAGTGTTTTCGATGTAATTGAAAGGCAATCCGACAATGAATCGGCCCTGATTTGGCCTTTATGAGTTTTTATGATTTCGAGACCTCTGCTAATCAATAAATTATCATAAACCGGAATCGGAGAATACTGTTCTAAAAAGAATTTTTCGATAACAGATATTTTCTCCTTTATTGTTTTGGCCAAATACAGTGATTCTTCAACCTGCCTGATTTCATAACCTAAAACATCAAAAACATCAATACTTTGGTTTTCAACATAACTTAGAGGGAAACGAAAAAAATTACAGGCCCCGATAGGGTAAAAGCTGATAAAAACAACACCGCTTTCTCCTTGGGTTGAAACATCGAAAAAGGTATCGCTTAATCCACTTAAAATTGATCTGGGCTGCTTTCTTGTTAAATTATTGGTATGATGAACTACAAACGGATTCTTGTAATGAAACATCATTTGGATGTTTTCGGTGGGAATGACCCGTTCGGTGACATCCTCCTCCGTCAGAGAAGATTCCATAAAGCAGTATTCCTTTATGAAGTTTTTCAGGAAACCGTTAGGCTGTACAATTTGGAAATGCATACCATTATTTTGCTGCAAAAATAATTACTTTTCTGTTCCCATTTTCCCAGCTCAATTCATCGAAGGATTTTCAGGAAAATTCTGCCAGATAGAATATTTTCCACCCATTTGCTTCACCATTTCATGCCAAAGACGTGCATCCGATTTCATAACTTTTGAAGGCGAAATATCGGAAACAAGCCACGAGTTTTCCTCCAACTCTTCCTGAAGTTGGCCCGAGCCCCAACCCGAATAGCCAAGAAAAAAACGGACTTGTGTAGAATCGACTTGTTTTTGATTCACCAATTCTTGTAATTGTTTGAAATTTCCTCCCCAGTATAGATCTCCCGCGATGTGCAGACTTCCCTGCAACTGTTCGCCCAAGGTATGAATATAATACAAAGATTCAGTGCTGACTGGCCCTCCCAAACCCAAGGTGGTTTGCAAACCAGGAAATTCCTTATGGAACCCTTCAACGGCAAAATCAACCGGTTTGTTTAGAATAAAGCCAACTGTCCCCGACTTGTTATGATCGACCAATAGGATAATGGATCGATTAAAATAATCGCCCGGTAGAAAGGGCTCTGCAATCAAAATCCTTCCTTTTCTTGGACTTAAGTTGTTGGTCCTGATCCTGAATATGTCGATGTTTAAATTCATCCTTCCAAATAAACAGTCTTACAAGATAAAAAAATAATCATTAAAAACAAACCCAAACAAAAATGCTAATTAGCTATTCATTACAAGACTTTACTTCGCAAGTAAAAACGGAAAGTAACTTTTTGATGTTAAATTCCGTCGAAGGAGAGAAAGAAAAATGGCAAGCATATGTAATTATTTGTTTTGAACGTTACTAATCCAGCAGATTAGATAGATACCGATAAAAAACGGCTATTGATCTATTCTCTTAGATAGAAAGAAGGCGATAAATAAAAAATTTGCTATTGCATTTTCGAATTCATACAGTAATAGCCATGATCACACTCAACAACATTCACAAATCGTATCAGATGGGGACCAACAGCCTCCATGTTCTCAAAGGCATTGACCTTGAAATTGATCAAGGAGAATTTGTTTCCATCATGGGCTCCTCGGGATCAGGTAAATCAACCCTGCTCAACATTCTTGGCATACTCGATACTTACGACCAAGGGGAATATTACCTCAATGGAAAACTAGTCAAGAACATGAGCGAAACCAAAGCAGCCAAGTACCGCAACGAAACCCTGGGTTTCATTTTCCAGTCGTTCAACCTGATTTCCTTTAAGAATGCCATGGAAAATGTTGCACTTCCTCTATACTATCAAGGGGTAAG
>CAZSIK010000066.1:0-16146 GCA_964606515.1 uncultured Prolixibacteraceae bacterium | reverse complement strand
CGGAAATCATCGAAGTTACGGTCGCTGCCTATATGAATCGTTTCGAGGTATTCCATAAGGCTTTTCCCATGATACCAAGGCATTCGAGAGGAGGGGTTCACCACGTTGTCGCCTTTTAGCGCCGATAAGGGGATAAATTCCACGTCAGGGATGTCGAGTTGGGTGACAAACGCTTTGTATTCATCACAGATTTCGGCAAAACAGGCTTCTTCGTAGTGTACCAGGTCCATTTTATTGACCGCCAGCACCACGTGCTTAATTCCGAGTAACGAGACCAGAAAGGTATGCCTGCGGGTTTGGGTACTTACCCCTTTGGTGGCATCGATCAGGATAACGGCAAGGTTCGCCGAGGAAGCCCCGGTAACCATGTTCCTTGTATATTGCTCATGACCCGGGCAATCGGCTATGATAAACTTCCGATGGTTGGTCGAGAAATAGCGGTAGGCCACATCGATGGTGATGCCTTGTTCCCGTTCGGCTTTTAAACCATCGAGGAGTAAGGCAAAATCGATTTCATCGCCGGCATGGCCTAATTTCTTGCTGTCGCGTTCAAGGGCTAAGAGCTGATCCTCGTATAGTTGTTTGCTGTCGAACATCAACCTCCCGATCAGGGTCGACTTCCCATCATCGACCGAACCAGCTGTTAATAATCTCAAAAGATCCTTGCTTTCATCTTGTTGTAAGTATTCTTCAATATTTTTTGGGTTCATCTCAGGTTGATAATGAGGTTATTGCTCGGGCATTTTCGGAGAATCAATGTTCTGAAAAATTCAGCAACATTCCCCTATATTCATTAAATATTTTCGATTTTGATAAGAATCCTTGATAAATGCCTTTTTCGGTTACTGGAAGGTTCCAAGCTTTTGTCTTGTTGAATTTTTGCATCACCACGTCCATGGTATCGGTTGTTTCGACCACGGCAGGAGGGGCTATCATAAAATCGGGGACAAACATGGTGTCGTACAACTCGTTGTTAAAGATCACTGGTCTGACGTTTTCCATTAACACCACTCCAACCAGTTTATTTTGTTTGTCGAGTACCGGGAAGATATTTCGTTTCGAGGCCGGTACTTCTTTAACAAAATCGCGTAACGACATTTCTTCCTTCAGCGGAATAAATTCGGTTTCAATAAGCTTACTCAGATCAAGCATAATTAGCACATTCTGATCCTTATTGTGGGTGAGTAGTTCGCCCCGTTGGGCCAATCTTTTTGTATAAATCGAATGAGGTTCAAAAACCATTATGGTGATATAGGCTATCGTTGCCGTCACAATTAAGGGAAGGAATAGGTCGTATCCTCCAGTAATTTCAGCAATAAGGAAAATTGCAGTCATTGGGGCATGCATTACTGCGGCCATTACCCCGGCCATTCCAGCTAACGTGAAATTCGAAACAGGGAGTTCCATGCTGAAAAGGAGGTTCAAACCATGAACAATAAAAAAGCCCGAAATACTTCCAACCAGCAACGATGGGGCGAAAATACCCCCAACTCCACCTGCACCATTGGTGGCAGCCATGGCCACCACTTTTATGGCCAATAAGAGAAGAATGAGCAAAAAGAAGCTGAACGAACCGGAGGGAACCTGTTCGAATATGGAATAGGCAAAAAGATGGTCGCCATTTCCTGCCAGAATGGAACGGATGGTATTATAACCTTCTCCCCATACAACTGGAAAGAGGAAAACAAGGAAAGTCAAGATGGTAGACCCGATGAGGATCCTTTTAAAGGGGCTTTCAATTTTCTTAAAAATACCCTCGAATTTTAAGGTCGCCCGGGTAAAATAAAGAGAAACCAGACCACAAAAAATACCCAAAATAATGTAGAAACCAATATTCTCGACCATAAAAGCCCGTTCGAGCCTGAAAGAAAAGAGAACCGAGTCGCCCATCAGGAAGTAGGCAACCGTAGTGGCCGTTACTGCTGAAACCATTAAGGGGATTAACGAGGCCATGGTAAGGTCGATCATTAATACTTCCAGGGTAAAAAGCATACCAGCAAGAGGAGCCTTGAAAATTCCGGCAATTGCACCTGCTGCACCGCAACCGACCATTAGGGTTACTTGCCTGTAATTCAATTTAAAAAGCCGTGCGAGGTTCGAACCAATTGCCGAACCGGTAAGTACAATTGGTGCTTCGGCCCCTACCGATCCGCCAAAGCTGATGGTCATGGTACTGGCCACCATCGAAGTCCAGGTATTGTGCCGCGATAAAAGACTGTTTTTCTTCGAAATGGCATAGAGCACACGGGTAATCCCATGACTGATGTTGTCCCTGACCACATATTTCACAAATAAATAGGTAAGGCCAATCCCGATGATGGGAAAAAAAATATAATAATAGTCTTTCTGCTCTAGAATGTGTTTCTCGAGATAATAGGTGGTAATAAAGATGATATTTTTAAGCACAACCGCGGCAAAGCCACAAACTACCCCAACCAGCACGCTTAAAAAAATGATAAAAATCCGCTCCGGAATATTTTGGGTTCTCCAAATATTAAACTGGCGTAACAATAAATCCAATTGGTTCTTCATTCGATATAATAAGGTAAATACATTCACTTGTTGCCGGCCTTTTTGCCCGGATCGTTTTCAATACAAAAATAGAGGTTTTTCTCCCGATAGGAAAAATAATTTCCTGTTGAAAAGAATTCATCTTAAAATTGTAGGGTAACAGGGTTTTAAAATCGATAGATAATCTTTATTTTAACCGGCAGTTATTGCATAAAATGTAAGCAATATAAAGAAAAAATGAAATCGTTTTAAGTATGAATAACTTATGGAAGAATTAGCAGTTGGAACAAGAGTCGATCATCCCCGTTATGGAGAAGGGATTGTGAGCAAAGCCCACCTTACCAATTATGAAATATTTTTCGAACGTGGCGGAAAAATTGAATTAACAAAATACAACCGTGACCTGAAAGTATTGGAAGAACCTACAGATAAACCCCGTGAAGGTCTCTCCCTTGCCGAAATAGAAGAGGCAGTGACCTATATTTTGGAAAAGCATAACGGGATTACTCACCCGGTAAAAATTGGAGATAAATGGAAGGGGGGAAACCTGGTCTTGCAACCTTCGAATTCGGAACTCAAACCAAAGGAAATCCCGATAGAGGCTTTTTTTCATAAGATAGTGATGGTGCGCGACAGGCTCAGGGTTCTGGAACAAAACATCAACAGTCACCCAACCCTTTCGGATGAGGAAAAAGTTGAAATTCAGCAATACATTACAAGGGCTTATGGTAGCCTAACCACATTCAACATCCTTTTTGCAGAAAAAGAGGACTATTTTGTAGGACAAAAAACAAAGTAAACATGTTAAGCCCCGAACATCCCAAATATCATTATCAATTCTGTCCGAGGTGCTCCGCGAAAGGCGAGTTTTCGGATAAGGAACTGTCGTTTCGTTGTACTTCATGTGGCTTTTATTTTTTCCTGAATGCTGCTGCTGCGGTTACTGGGTTAATATTCAATAGCGCAGGAGAACTGTTGCTGGTGCGCAGAAATGCAGCACCCTACTATGGCGAGCTCGACCTTCCGGGCGGATTTGTCGATCCGGGTGAATGCGTAGAAGAAGCCTTGGTAAGGGAAATCAAAGAAGAACTGGGCCTTGTGGTGAAGAACTTTTCCTTCTTCAGATCGTACCCGAACCGTTATCCCTTTTCCGGCACGGTGATCAATACGGTAGATATGGTCTTCCGCTGTAGTATCGACGATTTGAGCCAGATTAAGGTAAACGACGATGTAAAGGGTTTTGAATTTTTTCGACCTGAAGATATTATTTGTGCTGAGATACCGTTTGTTTCGGTCAGGAACATTATTAAAACATTACAACATGGGCAACCTGATCAAAATGAGGCTTGAGGCTTTACGTGAAAGAATGGCCTATCATGGTGTGGAAGCCTATTTGGTAAACGGTTCCGACCCCCATATCAGCGAATACATACCTTCTCACTGGGATTCGCGCCGGTTTATTTCGGGCTTTACTGGCTCGTTTGGCTGGATGGCCATTACTTTACAAGAAGCGGTATTATGGACCGACTCACGGTATTACCTACAAGCTGAAATGGAACTTGCCGGATCGGGTATCGATATGCTCAAGGCCCGTTTGCCCGATACCATTCCATTGGAAGTTTGGATTGCAGCTAGGTTGAAACCTGGCCAAACTGTAGGGTTCGATAGTCGTTGTCATCCAATAGCTGATGTCGATCGGTTTGCAAAACTATTTTCTTCCGAAGGGATTTTAATGAACGGTCATCTTGATCTAATCGGCGAAATTTGGCACCATCGGCCAGAAATACCCTGCTCAACAGTTTTCGGCCATCCAGTTCAATATTCAGGAGCTTCCCGTATCGAAAAAAGGGAAGCAATGGTTGTCGAGATTGAAAAGAAGAATGCCGATTTTCAGGTAATTTGTGCCCTCGACGATCTTGCCTGGAGTTTCAACATAAGGGGAAACGATGTCGAATACAATCCTGTGGCTTTGGGTTTTGGTATCTTGGGCCGCGATGCTTGTATCTTATTTGCCAACCACGATCGGTTTGATCAAGGCTTACTTGAAGAAATGAAAGCAGAAGGTATCGATATCAGAAGCTACAACGAAGTATACCAGTACATGGATTCCCTGTCAGGGTACAATATCCTGATCGATCCTCAGCGAACCAACCAGGCCATAAAAGAAGCGCTCGAAGGGCGGAATAAGATTATCGAAGGAGTTTCGGTTCCCTGTGCAATGAAAGCGATAAAAAACCAAACTGAAATCGAGGGATTTCGAAAGGCGATGGTTAACGATGCCCTGGCTTTGCTCGATTTTCAACTTTGGATTGAAGAAACTATTGGCCAGGTGCCCCTTACCGAATTCGATGTGGCTCAAAAACTTATCGAGGTACGACAAAAATACCCCGGATACATGGGGCCTGGTTTCGATCCCATTGTAGGCTATCGGGAACATGGAGCAATGGTTCACCTTCATGTAAATGCTGAAAATGCATTGAAACTGGAACCTGACGGAATTTTGTTGTTCGATTCGGGCGGACAGTATCAAACCGGAACCACCGATATTACACGGACCATTACCCTGGGTAAAGTTTCAGAAACCATGAAGCGCGATTACACCCTGGTGTTGAAGGGCATGATCGCCTTGTCGGATATTCGCTTTCCATACGGAACCATAGGTTGTCATCTTGATGTACTGGCCCGACAAGCCTTGTGGAAAAACGGATTGAATTACGGACATGGAACTTCCCATGGGGTAGGTTCTTTTTTGAATGTTCACGAAGGTCCTTTCAGCATCAGGGCCGACCTGAACCCGTGCCTGATTGAGCCTGGAATGGTCATGTCGAACGAACCAGGCCTTTACCGGGAAGGCAGATATGGGGTAAGGGTCGAAAACATGATTTGTTGTGTTGAAGGCGAATACAACGAGTTTGGGCGTTTTCTGCAATTTGAAACCCTGACGCTTTATCCGTTTGAAAACAGGCTGATAGATCAATCATTGCTCGATCAAAACGAAATTAATTGGATCAATCAATATCATCAGGAAATATGGAGAAAAATTTCACCTCAAGCCAACAAAAGTCAAAATATGTTGTTAAAGAGATTAATTGTAGCAATTTGAACCGGGAAATATACATATCGCAAACATTTTTGGAAAAATGGCCTTCCATACAATTGGGATGCATTTGTTCGGGAGTATTGGTTGAAAATGCCGACAAATACCTTATGAAGAAGATGGATCAATTAGTTGAGGCATTAAGTATTACTTACGAGATGGAAGAAATCAGCCAGTTGCCTGCCATTCATTATGCACGAAAAGCTTATCGTTGTTTTGGCAAAGACCCGGCAAGATACCGTTTGTCGGCTGAATCGCTTTTGCGAAGGATTACCCGAGGAGACGACCTCTATAGAATCAGTAATGTGGTGGATATCATCAATATGGTTTCAATGCAAACTGGTTTTTCAATAGGTGGTTACGATGCCGATAAAATTGAAGGCAACATAGTTTTGGACCTGGGAACTGCCGATGAACTATATGAAGGGGTAGGGCGTGGATGGCTCAATATCGGGAACCTGCCTGTTTTGAAAGACGAGTCGGGCCCTTTTGGCAGTCCTACTACCGACTCGGTGCGCACTTCAGTTTCTATCGATACCAAACGGTTCCTTATGGTTTTTTTCGACTTTGGAACCCCTGACCGTTTAGAACTTGCACTCGAAATGGCTGGGAAACTATTGCAGCAATTTGCCTCGGCTCACGAGATTCAAAAAACCATAATCAAAGGATAAACGTCAATTCTCTATGAGCCATCCTGTTGAACAGCTTAAACTTCTTCTGGTTCAGTATCCTGTATGTTGGGAGTCGAACCGTGATAATCTTTTATTTATTGAACAAATAATCCCGTCTTCATTGGGAGAACCTCATATTGTGCTGCTTCCTGAATCGTTTAACAACGGGTTTTCGATGGAGGTCGACAAAATTGCTGAACCCATGAATGGGGAAACGGTTTCGTGGATGAAGGAAATAGCCTCAGAGCATAATTTTGCCATAGCAGGAAGTTTGTTTGTGCGCGAAGGGCCCCATTTCTATAACCGCTTTGTATTTGTAGAACCCGACGGGAAGCTTTCATGGTACGATAAACGACACTTGTTCCGTATCAGTGGTGAGAGTGAAACCTTGAGCCATGGGAACAAAAGGGTCGTATTCGATTATCTTGGTTGGAAGATTTTTCCGCAAATATGTTATGATCTGCGCTTTCCTGTCTGGTCGAGAAACAACCTCGATTACGACCTGTTGATCAACGTGGCCAACTGGCCGGCGGCCCGGCATTATGCCTGGGAAAGCCTTCTCAGGGCCAGGGCCATCGAAAACCTTTGTTATGTAGCAGGGATTAACCGTACCGGAACCGACGGAAACAAGGTCGATCATAATGGCTTTTCAATGGTGCTTGGCCCTAAAGGTGAAACCAAATGTATTTTGGAAAAAGATGCGGAACTGATGGAAGTTTCCCTGTTTCATGATGAGCTTCAGAGTTTCAGAAAGAAATTCAGCGTACTCAACGACCGCGATTCCTTCATGATCGCTTATTGAGATTCTTTTCCTTTTAGTGCTTCATTTACAGCAGCTTTAAATAAGTTATACGACCAAGTTGCACCGGTTATGCCGTCAACCTTTTTAATGTCTTGTTTTTCCTGATTTCGACACTTTATGATAATATTTCTTGCAACAACATCAAAATGAATGCATTATGATTTTTGTGCCACCCATTTGGATGGCGCAAAGCCAAAAAACAGTTACATTTGCGTAGGTACGTAAAAAGAAAAACAGGTCAGGCACTACCAGCGTTGCCGTTATGGAAAAGCACAAAAGCGTGTACCAGAAGATTAAAACCATCGGCACAAACAACGATACCTCTGATATAGAATCCTTACAACGCCAAGGCAAAAGATGGATTTCAAGCCATTTGGGCGAGCAGGACATCTTTGAGATACACGATAAAGCCCTTGAATAAATGCAGGTTACACAATTTTTGGATATAACAAAAACAGTTATGATTATAAAAATAAACCTTCCCATCAGCGGAAATGTAATGACCAAAACAATGCTCCTGACCCCAAGACACCAATCTATTGCCCAGCTGTTCGACGAAAACTTTTGAGAAAATATTTAGGGTGGCGCATTGTCGAAGTCAGTAAGGGCGTTTTTTTCAATAAAATACACTCGCCTATTTATTATTTCCTTAATTTAGTTGAAATGTTGAAATCTAAAGTATTGTATCCTTTTATTGTTTGAATTTAGATTGTATTATATGAAAAGTAATAAAACAAATGATGAGTTACTGGCCGAATTAAGGAATTTGCAGCTGAAATACGATCAATTAGAATCGGAAAGTACTCAAGAGATTGCTCGGCTTAAAAAGAACGAGGAGTCATTCAATTTGAGGTTGATGTTCTTGGAAGGAATTGCGAATTCAACATTCGATGGTTTTTTGGTGGTCGATCCAAATGGCAAAAAAATTCTTCAGACTCAGAGGACTATTGATTTGTGGAAAATACCACAAGAGGTTGTTGACGACCCGAGTGGAGACAAACAAGTGGCCCATATCATGCACATGACCGTTGATCCTGTAAAATTTGTTGAAGAAATAAAACATCAAATGATGCATCCCGATGAAAAAGGACTTGATGAGATTGAACTTATCGATGGTACAATTCTCGAACGTTATTCGTCGCCTGTAATCGATTCATATGGAATTCACTATGGTAGAATCTATACTTTTCACGATATTACTGAAAGGAAGAATTTTGAGAAGCAATTGGTTGACTTAAATATGGACAAAGATCGTTTTATATCCATTTTAGCGCACGATTTGAGGAGTCCTTTTAACAGTTTACTGGGCTTATCTGAAATTTTAAATAAGCAATATCACTCCTTGTCTTCAGCCCAAATTGAGTCCATCACTTCATCGATGAACATTATGGCACTTAAAACATTTCAACTGCTTGAAGATACATTAATGTGGGCTAGCGTACAAAACAGGAAACTTACTTATACGCCTACCCATATTAATTTTAACGAGTTGATCTCTGAAGTTGTTGATATACTAGAACCAATGGCATCGAACAAGAAGATTTCACTCGAAAATAAAGTGTTTGAAAGCATCGAAGTTACTGCCGATTTATACATGTTAAAAGCAATTTTAAGAAACTTGATTTCGAATGCAATAAAGTTTACACCCGAAATGGGTACTATTTGCATAGAGGCTGTTCATAAAAACGATTCAGTAATAATTAAAGTAATAGATAATGGTGTTGGTATTAGTCCTGAAATAGCCAGTAAGCTTTTCAGTTTTTCTACTGTAACAACCACAAAAGGCACAGCCGATGAAACTGGCTCGGGTTTAGGGCTTATGCTGTGCAAAACTTTTGTTGAAAAGCACGACGGTAAAATATGGGTTGAAAGTGAAAAAGGGAAAGGAACTACTGTTGGTTTTATGTTACTTACTGCATAAATACGTGTTCAAATGCATGTTTCCTGTTTTTGCCACTTTTTTCCTGTAGACTTATAAGTGCTTGATAAACATTATTTTGTGAGGTGAAAATTTTATTTTTGGATGTCCCGTGACTATTTTTATGGGATGTTTCTTTGTCATAAACATAATAAATAAGGTTCAGTTAGTGTGCAGATCGTCCAAAAGGGCCATCGAAAACCTTTGTTATGTAGCAGGGATTAACCGTACCGGAACCGACGGAAACAAGGTCGATCATAATGGCTTTTCAATGGTGCTTGGCCCTAAAGGTGAAACCAAATGTATTTTGGAAAAAGATGCGGAACTGATGGAAGTTTCCCTGTTTCATGATGAGCTTCAGAGTTTCAGAAAGAAATTCAGCGTACTCAACGACCGCGATTCCTTCATGATCGCTTATTGAGATTCTTTTCCTTTTAGTGCTTCATTTACAGCAGCTTTAAATAAGTTATACGACCAGGTAGCGCCTGTGTTGCCGTCAACTTTTTTTAGGTCTTGTTTCTCCAGCAATTGTTTTGGGTAGTTCAGCACTCCTTGCCAATCGTTCCTGCATTGTTGCTGATACAGTTTGTGATTTGGGTAATGTTTTTCATAGTCGCTTCCAAATACTTCATTGTTCAGGGTGTCAATAATTTCAAATAGGACTTCCTTTATTGAATCGCCTTGAAAACTGATTTCTACTTTTCCTACGTAGGGTTCTTGTTTGTAAATCGATGGTGATTTTCCGCTGAGAATGGTTGTTTTATGATCCGAAAGCCTATTTTGAGAGAAGCTAAAAATGGTTGTTAAAACCAGGACGATTGTAGAAATACAAAACTCTTTCATTTTCACTTTTTCTTTAACGACAATTCAATTTTTATTTACCCTTATTGGCAAAAGTGAAAAAGAAAAAACCGTCTCGAAGTGAAT
This sequence comes from uncultured Prolixibacteraceae bacterium, assembly GCA_964606515.1. Classification (GTDB taxonomy): domain Bacteria; phylum Bacteroidota; class Bacteroidia; order Bacteroidales; family Prolixibacteraceae; genus CAZSIK01. The sequence continues at coordinate 6,220 of CAZSIK010000066.1, read as the reverse complement.
AAGAGACGGTTTCTGCGTGATTGTTTATGAGTCGGTTACAAAATGCAACCGATTTATGGAAGAAATAGGGTTTCACTCCAACAGTTCGTAATCGTGCATCGATTTCAGGAAGGTAACAAAATCGTTTTTCTGATCCGATTCCATCCAGGTCATGGCACTCCTTGGATGTTCGTTCATCGCACCGGTAACAAGATAGGGTACATGATAACCCCAGTCGATTTTTTGCTGCCAGGGCAGGATGTGTTCCTGAATGGCCCTGAACAAAGGCAAAAGCCGGTATTTGGGATTTTTCAGGAAGGCAATCAGGATTTCAATCGGACAGTTGCCTGCCCCACGACCCATCCCTAATAAAGTGGCATCGAGCATGGTAGCGCCATGAATGATCGAACTGATCGTGTTGGCCATCGCAAGTTGCATGTTGTTGTGAGCATGGATGCCGATTTCCTTGTCGGGCATGGCCTCGCGATATTTGTTCATCAGTAGTTCAATGCTTTCACAATACATGCTTCCAAAACTATCGACCAGGTAAAAAACAGGTACCCTCGATTTGGCTACGTCGCTTAGCGCTTCATTCAGGTCGTGTTCATTAACTTTCGAAACGGCCATCAGGTTGATGGTAGTCTCGTACCCTTTATCCATGCAATGATGGGCCAACGCTATGGCTTTATCCATCTGGTGGGCATAACAGGCCACCCGCATCATGGTGATGGCGCTTTCCTGTTTGGGCGGGATGTCGTCCATATCGATACGGCCTATATCACACATGGCCGAAAGTTTAACTTTGGGTTCTCCTTCGCCAATCACTCTTCTGATGTCTTTTTCTTCGCAAAATTTCCAGGGACCAACTTTATCCCTCGAAAATGCATGGGCGCTGCTCTTGTAACCGATTTCCATATAGTCGATACCGGCTTCAACACAAGCATCATAAACCCCTTTAACGAATTCGTCGCTGAATTGCCATTCGTTCATCAAGCCACCGTCGCGAACGGTGCAATCAAGCACTTTAATGTCTTTTCTGTACATTTCTTTCTGATTATGCTGTTTCCTATTTTTTGTTGATCATTTCCAATTCTTTGGAGATATTGTGTTCCACGAGGCTTCTGAAAAGTTGGGCATAGAAATTTTTGTCAAGCCCTTTTTCTGCTGCCCATTCCGAGCGTTGCTCGATCACTCGATCTTTTCTTTCCTGGGCCACAATGGCATCGACTGTCTTTTCCTTGTATTTTACAATTTCCTTTACCAATTTGTACCTGCAATGAAACAATTCGATCAGTTGCTTGTCGATGATGTCGATCTGGGCCCTGATTTCTTCGATCGAGGAGCATTCGCCAGGTTCCAACAGTTGGCTCTCTAAATGTTGCATCGCTCTTTATTGTTATATTATAAAATGTAAATTATATTGCTATATTTATTTTAAAATGAAATAATATCAAGACTAATTATTTTGAATTGATATTTTTTACGGCAAAAATATAAAAAATTAGTATTTCAGACTGATTTATGAAAAAAAAGGAACAGACGAACAAATATTTCTTTTGGTTTTCAAGATTCTGAATATTGAAAATACCACCTATAAACTTTGATTGGGTTTTTCGAAATCCTTACTGGCTTTTTGTTCCCATTTTTATCCCCAATTCTTATCTTTGCGTTCTTTAATCCGATTTATTATGAGCAATTTTAAACGTACCCTGATTACTTCGGCCCTGCCTTATGCCAACGGACCTGTACACATAGGCCATCTTGCAGGTGTTTATGTCCCTGCCGATATTTATGCCCGATACCTGAGGTTGAAAGGCGAAGAAGTTGCATTTATTGGTGGAAGCGACGAGCATGGGGTACCCATTACCCTGAAAGCTAAAAATGAGGGGATTACCCCACAGGATGTAGTTGATAAATACCATAATATAATTAAAGACTCTTTTGCTCGGTTTGGAATTTCATTCGACGTATATTCACGTACCAGCGCTCGTGTACATCATGAAACAGCTTCCGGCTTTTTTAAGAAATTGTACGAACAAGGCCAATTCATCGAAAAAACCACGGAGCAATATTTCGACGAAGAGGCCAATCAGTTTCTGGCCGATCGCTATATTGTTGGAACGTGTCCAAAGTGCGGGAACGAAAGGGCTTACGGCGATCAGTGCGAGGCCTGTGGTTCGTCGCTCAATGCCACCGATTTGATTAATCCCAGGTCGACTTTAAGCGGAAATCCCCCGGTGATGAAAGAAACCAAACACTGGTACCTTCCACTCGACCAATACGAACGCTGGCTCAAAGAATGGATACTTGAAGGGCATAAGGAATGGAAGAGCAATGTTTACGGCCAGTGCAAAAGCTGGATCGACGGTGGGCTCAACCCCCGCGCTGTTACCCGCGACCTCGATTGGGGGGTACCGGTACCTGTAAATGGAGCCGATGGCAAGGTATTGTATGTTTGGTTCGATGCCCCGATTGGTTATATTTCGGCAACAAAAGAGTGGACCAACGATTGGGAAAAATGGTGGAAGGATGCTGAAACCCGCATGCTGCACTTTATTGGTAAAGACAATATTGTTTTTCATTGCATTATCTTTCCGGCTATGTTGAAAGCTGAGGGTACCTATATTCTGCCCGATAATGTCCCGGCCAATGAATTCCTTAACCTTGAAGGAGATAAAATTTCGACTTCGCGCAACTGGGCGGTCTGGTTGCACGAATACCTCGATGAGTTTCCGGGCAAAGAAGACGTACTGAAATATGTGTTGACAGCCAATGCCCCTGAAACCAAGGACAACGATTTTACCTGGAAAGATTTTCAGGCCCGCAACAACAACGAATTGGTAGCCATTCTTGGCAATTTTGTGAACCGGGCGTTGGTATTGACACAAAAATATTACGGTGGGGTAGTGCCTGCTGCCAACGAACTCGTTGATATCGACAGGGAGACTTTGGCGAATATCCTTTCGTTGAAAGCCGATGTGGAAAAAAGCCTCGACACCTTCCGTTTCAGGGAAGCGTTGAAAATCGCGATGGATATGGCGCGCCTGGGCAACAAATACCTGGCCGACATGGAACCCTGGAAAGTAGTGAAAACCGATGAGGAACGGGTTAAAACAATCATGAATACCTGTTTGCAGATTGTTGCCAACCTTACCATTGTATTTGCGCCCTTCCTGCCATTCACGATGAACAAATTGCGTGGCTTTCTCAACATGGAAAAGCTCGACTGGAGTGAATTGGGCAGAACCGATCTGATGGTAGCCGGCCACAAAATTAACGAACCGGAATTGTTGTTTGAAAAGATCGAGGATTCTGTAATCGAGTTCCAGGTCAATAAATTGCAGGCTACCAAAAAGGCCAACGAAGTGGCTGCTGCCAAAGCGGCCCCTCAAAAGGAAAATTGCTCGTACGACGAATTTCAGAAGATGGACATTCGTGTCGGAACCATTATTGAAGCCGAAAAAGTAGCCAAAACCAAGAAGCTGCTGAAGCTTAAAATCGATACAGGAATCGACCAACGTACAGTGGTTTCGGGCATTGCCGAATTCTACGAACCGGAAGCCATTATTGGTCAGCAGGTTTGCATTTTGGTTAACCTTGAACCCCGCGAGTTAAAAGGGATTATGTCGCAGGGAATGATTTTGATGGCACAGGATGCCGATGGTGCTTTAAAATTTGTTTCGCCGGCAAATGCTACGAAGAATGGTTCGGAGGTGAAATAAAGTAAAATACACAGCGCCAACATTGCGTTGGGGCTGTTTTCGTAGCACATCGTACTGCTTTGTGCAGATCGGTGTTCTACTCTCAATATTTCAAGCCATCCTTGTACGCAGGGGTGGCTTTTTTTGTCGATTCGATGTTGAATCATAAAAAAACTTAACTTTAGGCCAATAATATGATCCTGAAAAAATGAAAACATTCCGCTTATTCCTTATCCCTTGTTTTGTTTGTACTATCCTGTTTTTTTCCTGTACCCGGAACAACCGGGATTCGGTGAAGAAAATCGATAAAAGCGAATATGCAACCTTGCTAAGCCAGGAGGATTATCAATACCTGGCAGGTACTATTGATTTTATGGAAAACATTACCCTGCTCAGAAAATTAGGCGCGAGCTACGAAAGCATACTTGTTCTGCCTGAACAATTCGACAAGGTTGCCGACCGTAGAACCATGTTGATCCGATTTGGTATGCTTTGCACCGACCTGGCTTATGAGCGCATTGTAGGCCGAAAAATTCAAACCAATGCTTACGACGAACTGTTCAAAAGGTACTTGAATGATTTGAACCTTGCCTCGGTGATTACAACCGATTTTGATACATATTTCAATATCCTTGTTGAGAATGAACTTACCGATTCTCTTTTTACAGATTTGACAAAAAGATTCAGAAAAGATCGTAAGTTGTTGATCGAAAACCTTAAAAATCATGAGGATGAGGATTTTCTTATTTTCTTTTCAATGGGAACAGAGATTGAACTATTTCATCTGATGAAACCATTTATCGAAAACGACACCACCTATCACGCTTTTCGTGATGTTAACGGGTACGGATATCAGCAGGGAAACCCGGTATGCCAGGTTTATTACCGCGTTTGGAACAAGGAAGAGTTGAATAAACGCTTCAAAGAACATCAGGCATTCATGGCCAAAATCAATCCTGCGTATGAACTTATTGAAGAGAAAACCAGTAAGGAACTCAATTTTACCCATGAAGATATTGGTTTTATCTTTACCTGTTTCGACGATATCAGGACTGAAATCCTAAAATAAGTGAAAGTAAAATAATCATTTTGCGGCCCGATGAACGAACATACGACCAGTGGATTGATCAACTTGTTTGCCCTTTTCTCGGTTTATGTTCGTAATCCGGAAGGTTCGAGAGAAAAGGTTGAATCCTATCTTTTAATGACCACAGGCCGAAAACCAACTGAAGAATTCCTCAGTTTATACGATAACTTAACCGACTTCTATAAGCAAACTATTGCAAATCAACCAATTTGGATCAAAAATGCCTCAAAGGTTATCGATAAGCTCCGAATGAACCTTACCCGTACCGAGATGGTGCTGGTTTACCTCAGGCTTATAGAGCTTCTTTCTGGTTCAGGGAGAAAGGAATGGACCCCATTAATGGAGATTATTGGCAAACTTTTTAATATCGAAATGGACCTGCAACGAGAGTTGTTTTATTTCATCGATCCCTCGACTGAGAATGTGGCCCCTTCTCGTTTCCTGAAGATTTCTTCAAATGAATATAATGAATATGAGCATTTTATTGCACGTAATATAAAGGGATCTTTGCTGGTATATCATCATCGTGAGTTGAACCTGATGGTCATCAGGTTAATTGGGGAAGATCTTATTTATATAGAATCCAGGATTTTGAAATCTTCAACCTTTCAGGTTCTTGATCCGGGCGATGCCCTATCTGGTCCTGGCTTTGTACCGGTGAACTATACTGAATTATACCAGAACTTTTATCAGGAGGAAAAATCAGGGAATATCGTGTTTCAGGCGCATTCAGTAGAATTCAGGTTTCCTGACGGGACTTTTGGACTTCATTCTCATTCATTTTGTGAGCATTCGGGCTCGTTTATAGCGGTAATGGGGTCGAGCGGATCGGGGAAAACTACCCTGATGAGCCTGCTCAACGGAACAATAAAACCCTGTAGTGGAAGCCTTTTGATTAACGGTTTTGACCTCCATACCGACCACCACCTGCTTGAAGGGCTTATAGGCTATGTGCCTCAGGACGAAATGTTGCATGAAGATCTTACAGTTTATCAAAACCTATTTTTTGCAGCAAATTTGAGTTTCAGGGGTTTGAACAGGGCCGAACTTGAAACGAAAGTATACCGGATGCTTGAGCAGCTCGATCTGGCTTCAATTAGCCACTTGAAAGTAGGCAGCTACTTGAACAAATCCATTAGTAATGGCCAACGCAAAAGGCTAAATATTGCTATCGAGCTCATCAGGGAACCGGCTATCCTGCTGCTCGACGAACCTACTTCAGGACTTTCCTCGAGCGATGCCGAAAAAGTGGTCATGCTTTTGCGTGAGCAAAGCAATTCTTGTAAGTTGGTCATAATGAACATCCATCAACCTTCCTCTAAAATTTTTAGGATGTTCGATACCCTTTGGATCCTTGACCAAGGCGGCTATGTAATTTACCAGGGCCCACCACTTGATGCAATAACTCATTTTAAACGTCATGCTTATCAAAACCGGCCTGAAGAAAGAGGAT
>CAZSIK010000065.1:7952-16363 GCA_964606515.1 uncultured Prolixibacteraceae bacterium | reverse complement strand
TACAAAGGTAGCATTAGTAAAATAATGGGCGGCCTAAACGCCTATACCAAAAAATAAATTTTCCGTTTACTTTTAATTTCATTCCTGAGGTTCCTGCTTAATGGGTTTAAACGAAAAACAACATAAGCTTTTTCAAGTACATCGATATATTTATCAATGGTTTTAGGGTCGATGCCAACCAATTCGGAGAGTTCCCGGTACGAAACTTCATTCCCTACCTGATAGGCCAAGGCTTGCAGCAGTTTTTGAATTTCAAGTGGTCTTTTTATGTTGGCATACATCAAAATATCTTTGTACAGATAGCTTTCTGTTAGCTCAAAAAGAATTCTGTTGGCATCAGCCGGGTTCATCAACACTTCGGGATAAAAACCAAAAACCAAACGGTTTTCCAGGTCTTGTTCTGCGCCTACAAATCCAATGTGCCCTTCCCATTCCTGCCACGAAACCGGCCACAGTTTAAAGGTCCATTTCCGGCCGGTTAAGGGTTCATGGGTTTGCTGAGATAACTCAAATGCCGACGATCCGCTTAATATTAACTGAATAGAGTTGAATTGGTCAACAATTATTTTCGAAGTCAATCCAATTTCATTAATGCGTTGTGCTTCATCGATAAAGACGATACTGTTGTTTCCAATGATCTGTCGTATCTAAGCGGTGTTAGGACGGTCGAGTAACTTTAAAACTATAGGATCGTCGGCATTCAAATTGAGTAAGCGATCGTTCCATTGTGAAAGTAACTGATTAAGCAAGGTGGTCTTACCAACCTGCCTCGGCCCTAAAAGTATGATTAATTTGCCCTTGAATAGTCTTTCAACAATAAGTTGTTTTACTTGTCGGTCGATCATTTTGTTGACTTATATGTATAAATAAGGAATTGATTCCTCAAAAATACGTATATTTCAGGAATCAATTCCTCAAAATTACTATTTTTGCGATGGTACTGTAATAATGATCGGTTTAGAAAGCGCCTTTCACCTTCATCTGAAGGGTATAAACCGAATTCATGGCGGTGATAAAAAGTATGTTTTTATGCTTGCCCCCGAAGGTTGCGTTGGCAGTCCAGGGTTGGTCGATGGCAATGTGTTCAATTTGCTCTCCTTTTGGGTTGAACACAAATACGCCGTTATTGGTCAGGTATACGTTGCTACGTTCGTCGAGGGTCATTCCGTCGGAACCCATCTCACAAAATAAGGTACGTTGACCTAGGGTTCCATTTTCATTTATTGTATAGTGGTAAGTTTTGCTGTCGCCAATATCCGACACGTAAAGGTTTTTGCCATCGGGGCTGCCGATGAGGCCATTAGGTTTAACAAGCCCTTGTTCAACTTCAATTACCTGGCTACGATCGGGAAGCAGGTAGTAAACGCTTTCCTTCTTCAGTTCTTGGGTAGGGTCGATCCAATAATCACGCTTATAGTAAGGGTCGGTAAAATAAATGCCTCCGTTAGGGGCTACCCATAAATCGTTTGGGCCGTTCAATTTTTGGTTTTCGAAGCCGTCAACCAGCACTTCAATCTCAAGCGTATTGGTATCGATCGACCAAAGCTGGTTTTTTTCGTCGGCACAAGCAAGAAGTTTTCCATTTTGGTCGAAGTACAATCCGTTCGAACGACCGCAGTTTTCCATTAACACCGAAATGGTCCCATTTACCGACCATTTCATGATGTGGTTGTTGGGTTGATCGGTAAAATACACATTGCCCGAAAGGTCGGCAGCTGGTCCTTCGGTAAAAACAAATTCATCGGAAAGCCTGATGAGTTGTGCTTTAGTTGCAATAATCGATGAAGGGTTGCTGGCACACGAAAACAGGGTAAACAGTAAAACCATGGTGCAACCCGTTAAAAATGTAAGTTTACTTTTCATTTTCCTTTATGATTTTGATTGTCTTGCTTGCGTTTTTGGTTTGAAGGGTACAATAATAAATACCTGCTGGTAAATTCTCTTCTGTGGTATTCCATTGAATTATCTGCTGTCCGGAAGATTGTTTCCCTTTGTGTATCAGGGCAATTTCTTTTCCCGATGAATCTGAAATGAATATTTTCACCGATGAGGGTTTGTTGATTGTGAAGTTGATGGTTAAGCTGTCGTAGAAGGGGTTTGGTAAACAACTCATTTTCAGGGTATCGATGGGAATTGATAATTTACTGTGCACCGATGTGGGTTGTTCCTCCATTCTAACAGCCAGTACCCATGATGGGTTTTTTCCTACCGTGATGGTGCCAAGCGAATCGAGGGTTCCGGTGAGCTTGTCGATTTTGTACCAGGCCAGGTTGTTTGAAGTTTCGCCTGCTGCATAAAGATACGTACCTGTGGGATCGATGTCGAATTCTCGTGGTGAGTTTACTGTGGGGTAGATCCCCACATTCGACAGCAAGCCAGTTACAGTGTCAACCTGAAAGGCGGCAAGCGATTCGTGACCCCGGTTCGACGCGTATAAAAAATGGTTGTCGGGAGTAAGGTGGATGTCGGCACATTTGCTGGAACCGGTATAATTGTCGGGAAGTGTGGAAATAATTTGTCTGGCGGTTAAGGAACCCGATTCGTTATCAAACTGATACACCGAAACACTGTTTCCCAATTCGTTTACCACGTACAACAATGGCATCTTTCTGTGAAAAACCATGTGGCGTGGGCCGGTATTGGCCGGGGGTATCAGCTCGGCAGGTTCGGAAGGGTTCATTTTTCCTGAGATTGAATCGAAGCGGAACAATTGTATTTTGTTACCGGTCATGTTGGTGAGGTACAAAAACCGGTTCGACGGATCGGTTAAGACCGCATGGGGATTGGTACCAGTCGATATAACCTGGGTTGGTGTGGTTTGCAAAGTACCATCCTGATTGATGGAATAAACAGCGGCCTTATTTGCAGCAAAATAGGCCGACAATAAATATTTTGAGCTGCGGTCGGTCGATAGGTACACCGGGTTATCGACCGCGGCAATGGAGTTGCTCAGGCTTAATTTTCCATTTTCAGGATGGATTTGATAGGCAGAAATGTGGTTCGACGATCGCTGGGCTACATACAAACACCGGTTTAAATCGTCGGTGGCCAGGGCGGCCGGTCCACCGCTTACCGGTTGGTTAAGAATTTTTTCCAAACTCCCGTCTTGTGGATTAATTCTAAATATCGCAATTGCATTATCGCCTCTCAGTGAAACGAAAAGAAAAGTATTTGCTTCATCAGAAGTTGCAAATGCAGCATGGTTTCTTATGAGGAAATAACAGAAAGTAACGATGAAAAGCCACAAAGACTTTCGTAAAGCCATTATAAGATCATGATTTATGAAGTGAAATCAGAAAAACCAAGGGCTTTATTGTTCAACCCAATCGCCATTTTCGCGGATTATTTTTTCCAGTTCTTCCACTGCTTCGGAATAGGGAATATGCCGTTTGATCACTTTCTGCCCTTTATAAAGGTTTATTTTGCCATTTCCCGAGCCCACGAAGCCATAATCGGCGTCGCCCATTTCGCCAGGACCATTCACAACGCAACCCATGATGCCTATTTTCAGGTGTTTCAGGTGAGAGAAGTGCTCCTTAACTTTTTTCGTGGTGGAATGGAGGTCGAATTGAGTACGGCCACAGCCCGGGCACGAGATGAATTCCGATTTGGTAATGCGCATACGGGTAGCCTGAAGTATGGCAAAACTGGTATTCTTCAGGTCGGAGTAGAATATTTGCTTGTTGTCGTTGGTAATCAGTATCCCATCTCCATAGCCGTCGATGAATAACCCTCCAAAGTCGGTTGCTGCTTTAAGCTGAAGATCGAGTAAGCGGGTTTCGTTGTAATGGCCGCAAAGGATAACCGAAAGGCGGCATACAATTGATTCGAGAATCATAAAGAAGGCCCTCATATCGGCATAGCGATTTGCATTGTCGGATTCGAGAAGGATTACCGCTTTTCTTTCCACCTTCAGTTTTTGTACAATTTCGGGATTTCGTCTTCTGAAAGCCACGAATTCTTTACGATTGGTGCGGATAAAGCGTTGAGTATTCTGATAAACGTCGTTATACAGGTAATCTTCGAGCGATAGGATTGGGAAACGCTGTTGCGAATGGTTGATGATGTACCTGCCGTTGTAATAATAATCGGGGATCAACTTGCCGTTCAGGTTGGCAATTTCGATTACCGTGTTGTCGTTGAGTGAAGCAATGACCACGGGAGTACGGCGGTTCCCGATTTTTCTCACCGGGCGGCCATATCTTCGTTCGTATTCGAAGGGATTGGTTTGGGCGAATACCGGAGCCTCGATAGGGGCATGGTTTTTACGGGCCTCGATGATCTCAACCAGTCGCTTGGCAAAAGGGATTTCTTTTTCAGGAGGTTCAGTTAAAGAAACCCTGATGGTGTCGCCAATGCCATCGATCAATAAGGTACCGATGCCTACAGCTGAACGGATGCGCCCATCTTCACCTTCTCCGGCTTCGGTAACGCCAATATGGAAAGGATACTCCATATCTTCGAGGCGCATTTTGTAATTCATCAAACGTACGGTATACACCAGTGTTCTTGTATTCCACGATTTAATTGAAATGATCACTTTGTGGAAGTCTTCCTTTTTGCAAATCCTGAGAAATTCCATAACCGACTCGACAATTCCGGCCGGGGTGTCGCCATAACGGCTCATAATTCTGTCGGAAAGTGAACCCTGGTTGGCACCGATGCGTATAGCCGTACCATATTCTTTGCACACATTCAGGAAGGGGATAACAGCTTCTTCCAGTTTTTTAAGTTCCTCCCGGTATTCCTCATCGGTGTAAATGTATTTTTCGAATTGGGCCCGTTTGTCGTAAAAATTTCCAGGATTGATCCTTACTTTGGAGACGTATTTGGCTGAAAGTTCAGCTACTTTAGGATTAAAGTGAACATCAGCAATAATAGGGGTTTGAATCCCCATCGATCGGATGATCTTTTTTATTTCCTTTAGGTTTTCAGCGTCTTTGGTCGACTTCACAGCCACACGTACATAATCAGCTCCTGTTTTAACGATTTTCAGGAATTGTTCGACGGTGGCATCCGTGTCCATGGTGTCAGTATCGGTCATCGACTGGAGCCGAATCGGATTATTGCCACCCATTGGTACGCCCCCAACATTTACTTCGATTGTTTTTTCCCGGTGAAACTGGGTAAGTGATTCGCAATAATTGAAGTGCAGATCCTTCATGTTCTTCTTTTCCCTTTTTTATTGAACCAGCAAATTTAAAAATTTAACCTGAATTGGATGAGATTAATTCATATAAATTTAACAATCGACATATTAAGTCATTTAAAAATGGATATATTTGTTAATAACTAATTAAAAAAGGGGGCTTTCAAACTGAAAACCCCCTTTTGTTCAATCACGAACAATGATATTAAATCAAACGAAAAGCCTTTTCATGTGCCTTTCATAAATATTGGTAAACACCTGTTTTTCGATGTTGTCTTCAAATTGTTCGAGTGCTTTGTAATAGATTTCCCCTTTCTGGGCAGCCACTTTATAGCCCACATGGATCAATTGGCGCAGGCTCGGGTTGTACTCGGGGCACGACTGGTTGTGAACAATAGCGTTGTGGAATTGTTCGGCAGTCCATGCGGCCACTGCTTCCGGAGCAGGCAGTTGTTCTGCCCTGATGTCGATTACTGAAGCATAAGGTGCGCACAATTCTTCCATTTTTGCATAAGCCTTTGCATACACTTCTTTAGCCAAGGCCAACCCTTCTCCATCTGAAATGGCAAGACCAGCAATTTCCTCGAGCCAGGTAGTGCCGGCGGTTTTAACATGGATTCCTTTGTTGTGCTTTTTCAGAAGTTTACCCATTATCGGATAGATGGCAAATTTATCGCTGCCCGAGTGGACACTCAGTTTGAGGTTGTCGGGGAGGCCAAATTGCTTCACTGCAAAGTCGATTACCAAAAGATCTTCTTCAAATTCTTTTTCGAACTGACTTACATTTCCAACATAGTCGACTCCCTTGTTGAATCGGCCTGAAAAACGCGGGGCAATGGTTTGGGCAGGAACGTTGTTGTCGGCAAGCAGTTTCAGGATAAAGAAAAGATCGAGTGGACTTTGAGGAGTATCGGTTTCATCGCACGATACTTCGGGTACAAATTTACCAACGCCTTTTTTTTCAACAAGATAAGTATAAACTTTGGTCGCTTCGTCGATTGCATTCAGGTAATTGAAGGCAAATTTCCGCAGGAAGTCTTCGGTTACCTCGATCGAAGAATGGATCCCGGGTATGTTCAGCGGGCCAACATAGCTTTGATGATCGAACACAAAGGCATCGATCTGTTCTTCGCTGGCTCCTTTACCGATATAATCGGCCACATCGATTGTGAAAAAATCGCTGGGCTCGATAAAGTTTTCCACATTTTTAAAGTTGATGTGGTCGGCATCGACATAATATTCGCCTTTCCATCCGAGGGCTTTGACAGCAGCATCGGCTTCGGTACGGACTTCGGCAGGTTGTGTCCCGATGATCATGTGTTCCCGGTTCGATTTATTCCAAACTGGGGTAACATCGATACCTAATTCTTCTTTGGCAGCAATGAATGCTTTTAGCTGGGCCTTGCCTTGATGTCCAAAGCGATCGCCCACACCCATTGAGTATTTTCCTATTTTCTTCATATTCATTAATTTACAGTAATTATTTTGTATTTGGGCACCAGCGATTTCATTACGATCCACCCGATCAGGTAAGCAACTGCACAGATCGAAAAAATAATCAGGTAACCTGCTTCGATGCCTTTAAAAGTAAATAGTTGCATTTGTGATTTTTCAGTGTAATCGAAAAGCACACCTGAACCTTTGTTAATCAGGAAAGAACCAACGCCGCCAGCCATACCCCCAATGCCGGTAATGGTTGCAATAGCCGATTTTGGGAACATATCACCAACAGTAGAGAAGATATTGGCCGACCATGCTTGATGAGCGGCTCCGGCAATACCAATTATTATAATCGGGAACCAGTAGGAATAGTGCCCGAGTGGTTGCGCCAACAGAGCCAGTAATGGGAAGAATGCGAAGATCAACATCGAACGCATTCGTCCTGCATAGGGGTTCATTCCTTTTTTGTTAACAAAATAGGAAGGAAGCCATCCACCATAAATCGACAGCAACGTAATGGCATAGAGTACAAATAACAGGATTTGAGCGGTTGAATTATCGGATGTAAGTCCGTAAACAGAACTCAGGTAGGCCGGTGTCCAGAAAAGATAAAACCACCAAACGCCGTCGGTCATAAATTTTCCGAAAGCAAACGCCCAGGTTTGTTTGTATTTAAAGCACTCTGCAAAAGTGAGTTTCCGCGAAGGCTGACCGTTGCTGTCCAATGGATTATGATCATTGTCTTGTTGGATATAGGCCAATTCAGCTTTATTCACCTTTGGATGGAGATGGGGCTTATTATACATAAACAACCAGAAACCCATCCAAATAAAACCAAGTGCACCAATAACAATGAAGGCCATTTCCCAGCCCCAATGGTGTGCAATGATTGGGATGGTAACGGGAGCGGCAAGAGCGCCAACGGTAGCACCGGCATTGAAAATACTAGTTGAAAAGGCTCGGTCCTTTTTTGGGAAGAATTCAGCAGTGGCTTTGATTGCCGCGGGGAAGTTTCCGGCTTCACCAACAGCCAAAACAAACCTTGCAAAAATGAAAAGTGTTACACTTACTGAAATAACCATTCCAACATCGTTAACAGTGCCGATGGCTTCTTTTGCGCCTTCGAAGCCAACCAGCCATTTACCTGCAACAATTCCTGATGTGGCAATACCGCAGAATGCATGCAATATTGCACCAATTGACCATACCCCGATTGCCCAGAGGAAACCTTTCTTCGTGTCGAGCCAATCCACAATTCGGCCGGCGAAGAGCATACTAAAAGCATAGAATATCGAGAAGAGGGCAGTAATGTTGCCGTAATCATTGTTGGTCCAATGAAACTCGGGAGCAATAAAATCTTTCCAGGTTAGGGAAAGAACTTGTCGGTCTAAATAGTTAACCGTGGTGGCAAAAAACAACAAGCCACAAATAACCCATCTGTAGTTTGTTTTTTTTCCTAATAATTGGTTTGATGTCATCTTGATTGGTTAAAGTGTTATACAATATAGGTTGAAGCTGAGGTATCTCCACCACGACCAGTCCAGTTGGTATGGTAAAATTCTCCTCTTGGTTTATCGATCCGTTCGTAGGTATGGGCGCCAAAGTAGTCGCGTTGGGCTTGCAGCAAATTGGCCGGAAGACGTTCGCTACGGAAACCGTCAAAATAGCAGAGAGCCGATGTCAATGCAGGAACAGGAACCCCGTTCGTGAGTGCTGTTGCGCAAACCCTGCGCCAGCCTGCTTGAGCTTTTTCAACTATTTCTTTGAAGAAAGGATCGAGTAACAGGTTTTCTAAACCTGGATTTTTTTCGAAAGCTTTTTT
>CAZSIK010000065.1:0-7942 GCA_964606515.1 uncultured Prolixibacteraceae bacterium | reverse complement strand
CGGATGATACAACCGCCACGCCACATTAATGCAATGCCGCCGTAATTGAGGTTCCATCCATATTCTTTTGCTGCTTCCATCATCAGGTTATAACCTTGGGCATAGGAAATAATTTTTGCTCCGAACAGGGCATCTTTCAGATCAGAGATCATCTGAACTTTATCGCCGGTAAATTTGGTGTTCGGGCCACTGATCACTTTTGAAGCTTTTACTCGGAGATCTTTTTGTGCTGAAAGGCAGCGGGCAAAAACCGATTCGCCGATCAATGTCAAAGGAATGCCAAAGTCGAGAGCTGAAACAGCGGTCCATTTTCCGGTACCTTTTTGACCAGCCGTATCAAGAATTTTTTCCACAATGGGTTCGCCATCGGTATCTTTATAAGCCAATATATCGCGTGTAATTTCGATCAGATAGGAATCCAGCTCTTCGGTGTTCCACTGTTTGAATACTTCGTGCATCTCATCGGCATTCATGCCTAAAAGGTCCTTCATCAGTTGATAAGCTTCGCAGATGATCTGCATGTCGCCATATTCAATCCCGTTGTGTACCATTTTAACGAAATGGCCGGCACCACCTTCGCCAACCCAATCGCAACATGGTGAACCATCTTCAACCTTGGCTGCAACAGCCTGGAATATATTTTTTACGTGAGGCCATGCAGCGGGTGAGCCACCGGGCATCATTGATGGGCCGAGCAAGGCCCCTTCTTCGCCTCCCGATACACCAGTGCCGATGTACAGTAATCCTTTGCTTTCAACATATTTAGCTCTGCGGATGGTGTCGGGGAAATGTGAATTTCCACCGTCGATGATAATATCGCCTGGTTCGAGATGAGGGATTACCAGTTCAATAAAGTCGTCGACAGCCTGGCCAGCTTTAACCAGCATCATCACTTTTCTGGGCCGTTCGAGTGAAGCACAAAACTCTTGGATGGAGTGTGCGCCGATGAATTTTTTTCCGGCGCCACGTCCGGCAATGAACTTGTCTACTTTTTCGACAGTGCGGTTATACACTGCCACGGTAAAGCCTTTGCTTTCCATGTTCAGAACGAGGTTCTCGCCCATCACAGCGAGCCCGATCAAACCAATATCTGCTTTTTTTGTCATAATTGATTATTATTTGATTTTCTTATGGTTAAATTAATTGGATTGTCTTATTGGCCCACTTTTTCTATTCGTTAAAACGGTCTTTATGAGCCCATAAACCCAAAGCTGGGTTTGAAATGTAAAATATTTCTTCCCCGTTGGGTAAAAGATTAACACCGTTTTTCATTTTTTCGAAATCGTATTTTGCTTTCATTTCGTCGAAGTCGCCATAAATAAAGCCTACGCTTTCAATTTCCTGGCGGGTAAGGTTTTCTGGTCCTTTCCCCGGGCAATAGGTAACCGAGAAGCGTCCTTCAGATGAACCATGGATCAGGTGGGCTGCAGCGCCAAGGTTTTGTTGAAGGTCTTCGTTTTCCTCAACGCATTTTAAAGTATATGGGGTGCCTTTGTATCCGTATTTTCTGATCAAATGGTCGATTTGCTTATCTTCACCGAACTCCTTCAGGGCGGGGGCAAATACGATGAGTTCCCCACCATCGGCCATGGCCATTCGGGTGCGGTAAATGCTCTTATTGCCCAACCAGGTACTTTTAAATTCGGTAGGATCGAGCCAAACGATCACTTTTTTCAAGGGCTTTTCAACCATATCGAAGTTGACCTGTAACGACAATTCGGCTGCCAGTTGGAAAACTTTAAAATCATCACCGATGAATAAGCCTCGGGTTTTCAGCTTCCCGTCTTCTTTATCGACCCCGACCACAGTTTGTACATAGACTATGGGCAGATGGCTGGCAAATTTTTGTGATCCATAATTAAATACCTTACGGACAGGGGTTTCTGCACGGCCCATCATGCGTTCCATGCCATAGGCAGCACCGATGAAGTGGCTTTTATTGATCCCCTCAGATCCGCCGGTGCCTACGAAGATATTCTTGTTGTAATTGGCCATCCCAACTACTTCATGGGGAACAACCTGGCCCAAGGAAAGGATCAGGTCAAAACCTCCTTCCACCAGCAATTTATTGACTTGTACCGGCCAGTTGTAAGAAACTTTCCCTTCTGAAACTTCCGAAACAAACTCGCCAGGAACTTCGCCCAGGGTTACCACGTCGTTTCTCCAATCGTGGTCGCGAAATAAAGTGCGGGGCACTCCGGGAAACATGTGTTCAATCTGATGGTCGGTCATGGGAGAGTGAGTGCCCAGGGCCGGAAGGATATCGCTTAA
Source organism: uncultured Prolixibacteraceae bacterium (assembly GCA_964606515.1). Lineage (GTDB taxonomy): Bacteria > Bacteroidota > Bacteroidia > Bacteroidales > Prolixibacteraceae > CAZSIK01. The sequence goes on along the minus strand of CAZSIK010000065.1, from coordinate 5,671 downwards.
TTTTTCCTTGTAATATTCGTAGGTAAATGAAGTAAGGATTCCGGCTTGAGAAGGAAGCCGGGTGTAGTCGGGGGGTAAGGCCAATACTTTCTGTTTTTTTCCTAGCTTTTGTAAGGCTTCATATAATCCTTTTTTCAAGTCCTCGTTCGATAACACACTGGTTGAGGATCCAATTTGATAATAAATCATTACTTCTGTTTAATTAATTTGTTTCATAAAAATAGTTGGAAAAAAAATCAAGGGTTGGTGATTTTTTCCAACTCCTGGGGTTTAAAAAGGTTTTCGGAGCTTACCAACGAAACAATGTTGGAAGCATCGACCACAATGGGTTTAAGCAATATGGCCGGCACATCTTTCCTCCCGTTATTCTTGGTTTGGGCGAGGTTTTTTATTTTTTTTCCTTCTGCAAGGTCGGCTGCGAGGTCCATTGCGGCGTAAGCAAGCTCCTTCATTGGTTTATAAACCGACATGGTTTGTTTCCCTTCAAGGATCAGGCGATAAGTATCGAGTGAAATGTCCTGGGCCGTAACTACCACATTGTTAAGTTGATTGTATTTTTCCAAAAGATTGATTGCGACCATCGCAAGGTTTGCATTGCTGGCAATTATGGCATCAATTTTTTCATCACCAAACTCAAGCAGTTTTTCCATCTCGTGGTGGGTATTGGCAACCGACCAATCTTCGATAAAAACCTTATGGTATGGGTTAATCTGATTGCTTTTATTGAGCTCTTCCATGGCTTTAATATGCCCATCTTTAATAAATTGAGCATTGGCATCGGAAGGTTCACCCCATAGAAAGACAAAATTTCCGTGGGGCTTAATTTTGGTCGCGTACTCGATCATCAACCGTCCCACGTCTTCATAATGAAAAGAAACGAGGTAGTCGAGATCGGAATTCATGATAAAACGGTCGTACGAGATTACGGGAACGCCATAATTGTGAGCTTCACGCACCATTCCGGCAGCTGTGTTTTGGTTAACAGCGATGACGAACAGGACTTTAACCCCTTCTTTCAACAGTTCGCGGGCTTGTTCCAGTTGCTTATTTTCATCATCATCGGCGACTTTTACGATCAACTCGATGTTTTTTTCGGCAGCTCTTTTATTGAGGTAGATCATGTCGGTTTGCCATCGGATATTGGATAAGGAATGAATGACAAGACCAACCTTCGTTTTTGATGACTGATTACACGAAACTAAAAAAGAGGCTCCGAGAATTACCATGATCATCAATTTATTTAAACTTTTTATCAGCATAATGCAGTATTTAATAATGGTTTGATGATAATTAAGAGCAACAAGATAATTAAAAAAACGGCAACTTTTACCGTATACCGATTAAAAACCCATTTTCAGGACACGTAGTCCCGAAAAGGATTTTTAAACTGTTACCTATCAAAACACTAGCTGTAAATTCAGGCAATCAGGAGATTATACGCCACTGTATGCGCTGAATCCTCCGTCGATTGGTATAACAATACCGGTTACAAATTTCGACATGTCGGAAAGCAGATATACTGTTGTTCCAACAAGTTCTTCAATTTCGCCATATCGGCCCATTGGGGTATTTGAAATAATCTTATTGCCTCGTGGAGTGGCATCGCCAGTTTTTTCATCAATCAGGAGGAAACGGTTTTGGTTGGTGATGAAAAAACCGGGGGCAATTGCGTTAACCCTTACCCCTGCTTTCGCCAGGTGTACTGCCAGCCATTCGGTAAAATTATTGATGGAAGACTTGGCCGCCGAGTAGGCGGGAATTTTGGTTAATGGCCTGAAGGCATTCATAGACGAGATATTCAGAATACCTCCTTCTTTACGTTCCACCATTTCTTTGGCAAACACCATGCTGGGAAGAAGGGTGCCTTTGAAATTCAAATCAAAAACCTTGTCGAAGCCTTCCATTTCAAGATTGAAAAAGTTGGTAAGCGCTTCGGTTTCACCAGGAACGATCTGTTCTGCCTGGGTGGTGGCTTTAGGCGAATTTCCGCCGGCCCCGTTAATCAGGTAGTCGATTTTTTCTACATAACTTAGAATCATATTCTTAGCACTGTTCAAGGACCGTTCGTCAAGAACATTGGCAAAGAATCCCTCGATGATTTGATCGGGATATTTTTGTCTTAATTCTTGGGCGCTTTCAAGGGCTCTTTTTTCGTCAATATCGAGCAGCATCACGTTCATGCCCACTTTACACAGGCCTTCGGCGATACCCGAGCAAATCACACCACCGGCGCCGGTAATGACGACAGTTTTTCCTTCTAAACTTAACAATTCATTGGTTGTAATCATTTTACTGTTCGTATTTGATTGATTAATTGGATGGTTTCTTTAACCTTCAAGGTCAATTCACCATAGTTCTTATCTTTAGCATAGCTTCCCTTTACCAACTGGGATCCCATTCCAACACAGGTAACTCCGGCGTCGAACCAGGCTTTAAGGTTGTCGTATTCAGGAGTAACTCCACCTGAAGGCATCAGGCAACTCCATGGACATGGGGCTTTTACCGCTTTGACAAATTCAGGACCGCCTACTTGGGTGCCCGGGAATATTTTCACCAGTTCGCAACCTAGCTCTTCAGCAAGGTTGATTTCCGAAACTGAACCACAACCCGGAGACCAAAGCACCTTGCGGCGGTTGCAGACCTTAGCAATGTCGGGATTCAACAACGGGGAAACAATAAAGTCGGCGCCCAATTGGATGTATAAAGAAGCGGTTCCGGCATCGATTACAGAACCAATACCGAAAGCCATTTCAGGGCATTCTTTTTTTACGTATTTCGACAGCTCTGAAAATACTTCGTGAGCAAAATCGCCCCGGTTGGTAAATTCAAAGGCCCTCGCGCCACCGTCGTAACAGGCTTTGATGATGTTTTTGCATATCTCGGCATCGGTATGGTAGAAAAGGGGTACCATCCCAGTTTCTTTCATTTTCAGAAAGACTTCAACACGTGTGAATTTTGCCATATCTGTTTTCTTTTTCTATTAAATGCTTGTTCAATTAATTAGCGTGAAACACGTCCTGAGGCATCGCCTCCCATCAGCTTTTCCACTTCGTCAACTGAAACCCGGTTGTAATCACCATAAATGGTGTGTTTGAGGCACGAGGCAGCCACTGCAAAATTCAGGGCTTTCTGATCATCGTTCGGATAAGAGATCAACCCGTAAATCAATCCGCCCATGAAGGAATCTCCTCCTCCAACGCGGTCGACAATATGGGTGATCTGGTAGGTTGGGGCTTCAAAAAGTGTTGAACCATCCCAAAGTACGCCCGACCAACTGTTGTGGTTGGCATTGACTGAACCACGAAGTGTGGTAATGACTTTTTTGCACCGGGGAAAGCGGGCCATAATTTGCTTCGAAACCGATTCATAAGCGGCGGCTTCAACATGTCCCCCGGTAACATCAACCCCTTCGGGATGGATGCCCAGTACCATGGCAGCATCTTCTTCGTTTCCTAAAATTACATCGCAACCGGCAACCAATTCAGGCATTACTTCGTTGGCTTTTTTGCCGTAATTCCAGAGGTTTTTTCTGAAATTCAGGTCGGTAGAAACCGTGATCCCTTTTTCGTTTGCTTTTCTGATGGCTTCAAGGCACACATCGGCTGCTCCTTGTGAAATGGCCGGGGTAATACCGGTCCAGTGAAACCAGGTAACCCCTTCAAAAACCTTATCCCAGTCGATCATCCCAGGTTTAATCTCAGCGATCGCGGAGTGGGCACGGTCGTAAACCACCTTGCTCGCGCGGCTTACTGCCCCTGTTTCAAGGAAATAGATTCCAAGGCGATCGCCGCCCCAGACAATTTGGTTGACCCCAACCCCCATTTTGCGGAGGTCCTTAACGCACGACTTTGCGATGTCGTTTTTCGGAAGACGAGTGACAAATTCAGTGTCAATTCCATAATTGGCCAACGAAACAGCAACATTGGCTTCGCCACCGCCAAAAGTGGCCGAGAAGGTATCTACCTGGTCGAACCTTAGATAACCAGGTGTAGCTAACCTCAACATGATTTCACCAAACGTAACTACTTTACTCATACTAATCTGATTGATTTTAAATTTTTCAAAAGAACTACAAATTTAGAAAAAAATTAAAATAATGCAAACGTTTGCATTATTTTTTTATATTTGTAGGAATTTCAAACATTTTTTTCCATCTTATAGTTGAAAAGCGATTTATGGCCAAGAAACAAGCCACTATTCAAGACATAGCCCGAGCGTTGGATACCACTGCTTCGACCGTTTCGAGGGCATTGAACGATCATCCCAAGATCAGTCGTGCTACCAAGGAACTGGTTTGGAATACAGCTAAAAAACTTAATTACAATCCCAATACCATTGCTTCAAGTTTGCGCAGGGGGAAAGCCAACACAGTTGGGCTAATTGTTCCCCGTATCAACCGCCACTTTTTTTCGAATGTGATTACTGGGGTTGAAAGCATCCTGAACCCGGCCGGCTATAACCTGATTATGTGCCAGAGTGAAGAGAAACTGAGCAAGGAAGTTGAAAATATTAAAACCTTGATGGCCAGTAGAGTCGATGGGATTATTATCTCCTTGTCGCTCGAAACCAATCATATAAGACACTTACAAAAGGTGGTTGCCAACAATACTCCCTTGGTAATGTTCGACCGTACCGACGATCAACTTGAAGTAAACCGGGTTGAAAATGATGATATCTCAGGTTCGTACGACATGACCCGACATCTTCTCGCCCAAGGCTACAACTCGATTATGTGGATGGGCGGGCCCCGTACCATGAACATTTATCGTAACCGTTACCAGGGATATTTAAAAGCCCTGCTTGAAGCTGGAATTGAAGCTGTTGAACAGGAATATCTTGAAACCATGCCAGTGTTGACAGAAGCTTATAGTTATGTCCATCAGTTTGTTAGCGATAATAAAAGATTGCCTCAAGCTATTTTTGCCGCCTCTGATTATATGGCAGTCGGCGCTATAAAAGCCTTGCAGGAATTGGGCTATTCGGTTCCGGGTGATGTTGCCGTGGCTGGCTATTCGAACGAGCCTTTTGCTGAATTGATCAGCCCGGGATTAACTACCGTGGAGCAGTTCAGCGAAGAAATTGGCCGTTCGGCTGCCAGGCTGCTCCTTGATGAAATTGAAAACAGTGCCGACCAATATATTCCCCGAAAAACCGTTATTCAACCTAAGCTGATTATCAGGGAATCGACAATAAAAACAAAATAATACAAACGATTGCACAATCATTAAATTAAATTAAAGATGAAAAAATTCATGGATGAGAACTTTCTGTTGCAGACTGAAACTGCTCAGAAACTTTACCACGAACATGCGGCAAAGATGCCCATAATCGACTATCATTGTCACCTGGTTCCTTCGATGGTGGCCAACGATCATAAGTTCCGTTCCCTTACCGAAATCTGGCTGGGTGGCGATCACTACAAATGGAGGGCCATGCGTACCAACGGGGTAGATGAAAAATACTGCACGGGAAAAGATACCTCCGATTGGGAGAAGTTTGAGAAATGGGCCGAAACGGTGCCTTACACCCTGCGGAACCCATTGTATCACTGGACACATCTTGAACTGAAAACGGCTTTTGGCATCGAAAAAATCCTGAACCCGTCGACGGCCAGGGAAATTTACGATGAATGCAATGCCAAACTGGCCCTTCCCGAATATTCAGCCCGGGG
>CAZSIK010000064.1:2535-16381 GCA_964606515.1 uncultured Prolixibacteraceae bacterium | reverse complement strand
GCAGCACCCAACATGTGCCCGGTCATCGATTTGGTTGAACTGATGCTTAACTCGTAAGCATGTTCGCCAAACAGCTTGGTAATGGCTTTGGGTTCTGCAATGTCGCCCAATCCGGTTGAGGTTCCATGGGTATTGATGTAGTCAATCTGGTTGGGGTGGATACCTGCATCTTCGCAAGCGGTACGCATGGCAATGATGGCACCTTCTCCTTCAGGATCCGGAGCCGTCATGTGATATCCATCGCACGACAAACCACCGCCCACAATTTCACCAAGAATAGTAGCACCCCGTTTGATGGCGTGTTCGTATTCTTCGAATATTAATGCAGCTGCACCTTCTGCCATGACAAAACCGTCGCGGTCTTTATCGTAGGGGCGTGAGGCCGTTTTTGGGTCTTCATTTCGGGTCGAAATGGCCCTCATCGAATTAAAACCACATACCCCTGCTTCGGTTATCGCTGCTTCGGAACCTCCGGTTACAATCATGTCAGCTTTTCCTAATCTGATATAATTGAAGGCATCAATTATGGCATTGGCAGAAGAGGCACAAGCAGTGACCGTGGTAAGGTTTGGACCTTTAAGACCGTACTCGATCGCGATGCAACCGCTGGCAATATTGGCGATCATTTTTGGAATAAAGAAGGGTGAAAGCTTTGGATTTTCGGGATTATAGGGCTTGATTTCATCCTCGAAAGTCTGAAGTCCACCGATTCCAGCACCCCAAATAACTCCTATCCTGTTTCTGTCGGTCAATTCCAAATTAATCTTTGAATCAAGGATTGCCTGTCGGGCTGCGACTATTGCGTACTGTGCAAATGGGTCGTATTTCCTGGCATCCTTACGTTCAAAATGATCGAGAGGGTTCCAGTTTTTCAGCTCGCAGGCAAACCTTGTTTTATGGTTGGTTGCATCAAAGCGAGTGATGGGCCCGGAGCCGCTCACCCCATTTTTCAAATTCTCCCAAAATTCCTCGATCGAATTGCCGATGGGGTTGATGGTTCCTAATCCGGTAACTACTACGCGTTTGAATTCCATAAAAAGAAATAATTTTTACTTGCTGTTTTCTTCAATATATTTGATGGCATCGCCAACAGTACTGATCTTTTCAGCTTGGTCGTCGGGGATGGCCATGTCGAATTCTTTTTCAAATTCCATGATCAGCTCAACGGTATCCAATGAATCAGCACCCAAATCGTTGGTAAAGCTGGCTTCAGGGGTAACTTCACTCTCATCAACACCTAGTTTGTCAACGATAATTGCCTTAACTTTTGAAGTAATGTCAGACATAGTTGTAATTTTTAATAATAATTTGTTATTTTTTTATCGGCTGCAAAGTAATAAAGAAACGACCTACAATTACAAATTTTGTCCTTCATCGTACTGTGGGAAAAATAGCTTCGATTATTTTTGCCAAAGTTATTTTTATAAAAGAAGAAGAATTAAAAGTTTACAAATGAAAAACATAGCTATTTTTGCTTCGGGCTCGGGTACCAATGCTGAGCATATTGTCCGATATTTTCACAATAGAGAAAATTTGAACATCAAATGCATTTATTCGAATAGAAAGGATGCTTACGTGTTGGAAAGGGCCAGAAATTTGGGCATTCCTTATCGTTACTTTTCAAGAGACGAGTTTTATCGTTCCGAAATTATTTTAGACGAGTTGCGGCAGCAAGAAATCGACTTGATTGTTCTGGCAGGCTTCCTTTGGCTTGTTCCCAACAACCTGTTAAAGAATTTTACCATCATCAATATTCATCCTGCTTTGTTGCCTAAATATGGGGGAAAGGGCATGTTTGGGATGAAGGTACACGAAGCTGTGGTCGACAATAAAGAAACTGAATCAGGGATTACCATACATTACGTGAACGAGCATTACGATGAAGGCCAGGTTATTTTTCAGGCGAGATGCCCGGTTTTGCCCACCGATACCCCCGAGATGGTTGCCTCGAAAGTACATGAGCTCGAATACCTTCATTTTCCACGGGTGATTGGGGAATTATTAATGAAGAGATAGGATATCAGGATAAGAAATTGAATCGAGGCTCTGGCTTACTGAATCGCGAAGGCTATAAAACAACTGAGCGTTAAATTCATGGATGGGTTCAACCGGAGGGGCTTTTACCGTAAGCGGGTCGACGGGTGCGCCATTTTTAAAAATCCTGAAATCGAGATGAGGCCCTGAAGCTAAGCCAGTCATGCCTACATAGCCGATCAATTGGCCTTGTTTAACCCTGTTCCCTGGGCTAATCCCCTTGGCATAGCCTTGAAGATGCATATATTGAGACGAATATACCGAGTTGTGTTTTATGGTCAGATAATTTCCTCCACCTCCTCCTTGATAGGCTTTTTTGACGATTACTCCATCGCCGATGCTGTAAACCGGTGTTCCACTCGGGGCAGCATAATCGACTCCCAAATGGGGACGGCGATATTTGAGGACGGGGTGCATCCGGCTATGCGAAAACCTTGAGCTGATTCTGGAAAAATTCAATGGGGCTTTTAAAAAAGCCTTTCGTAAGCTCTTTCCATCTTTGTCGAAATACCCTTCCTGTTCTTTTCCTTTGAAAAAAAATGCAGAGATCGGTTCTCCCATGTGTTCAAAAATTGCAGCATGGATCTTACCCAAGCCAATTGAAGCACCTTCGACAAAACGTTCTTCATAGATTACTTTAAAACGATCGCCTTTCTGAATACCGAAAAAATCGATGGTCCAGGCGAAAATATCCGACATTTCGATTGCAAGTATGGGAGAAACCTCCTGAGCGGCAAGAGCATTCCATAATGAACTTTCAATTATACCGCTACAGGAGCTGATTTTTATTTCAATGGGTTTTGTGCCTCTGTACACTTGCAAACTGTCGTTCAGTTCAAATACAATATAATCGACCGGGTTTTCTTCATATATAAAATAGTCGGGCGAAAGGGAGCTGTTCTTTTGCAAAAAATAGTATTTGTTTCCCAAGCGGATACGGCGTACATCGAAAACGGGTTTTGAATTCCGGGCCAGTTGGTCGATTTGGTAAAGAGAAATGCCACGTGAAATTAAAATATCCGAGAGGTTTTGGTTGCGCGAAACCTGAAAGGTGTCGATTTTGAGCGAGTCAGTCCTGAATCCCCATGAATGAGGAATTTCTGTTTCCGGTACTTCCTCTGCAACAACATGCTCTCTAACAAAAGGCCACAAGCCTTTTTCCGAAAGAATGATAAGCATGCCCGCCAGCAACAAAAAAACCGGGATAATAAATGCAAGATTTTTTTTCACCCTAACCCCCTTTTATGAAATTCAGGATACAAAAATGGGATATGCAAAAAGATTTTCAAAATGATTTTTTTATAAATATAATTATATGAGTGCTTTTCTTGTAGTGTTAGCTTCTTTTTTCAACTTTTTATGCTGTCAAATCCTTCACCATACACTCCCATTACACTTCCCATTGAAATAAAGGCATTGTCGTCGACTTCCTTAATGGCTTTAAAAACCGACGAAATTTCCCTTTTCCTCACCACGGTTAACACAATTTTTACCGGTTCATTTGTGTACCCCCCCTTCCCATCGAGTACCGTTACTCCTCGCCTTTGTTGATGTAGGATGTGATCCCTGATTTGTTCCCATTTTTTGGAAAATACCATGATTTGAGCCGATTGGTTCGAACCGGTAAGGAAGGCATCAAGGCTGTAAGCAACTACCCACATGGCTACGAAGCCATATACCAATTTTTCGGCCGAGTGAAATACGAACCACGAGGAAGTAATAATCACGACATCGCAATACATGATTATCCTTCCCGGGCTAATCCTGTGGTGTTTGGTAACCAGCATGGCAATTATATCGGTACCTCCCGTGCTCCCGCCTTGACTGAAAACCAGTCCAAGCCCAACTCCCCCTGCCATTCCGCCCAAAACAGCCGATAAAAAGGTATCGTTGATCACCGGGTTCTTGAAAACTTCCTGCATCACGGTGAGCATAAGGGAAAGAATGGCCATATTAATCAATGTTTTATAGCCAAAACTCTTTCCAAGATGTTTGAAGGCAATCAGGATCAGGAAGGCATTTATCCCGAAATAAGTAACACCTACCGGAAGTCCTGTCGAGTAATAAATCAACATACCAATACCACTGATTCCCCCGCTGTTGATCCCTGCGGGGATGAGAAATAAAGTCCATCCCAGTGAAAATAGGGCCAGGCCTAACCAGGTAATCAAATACGATTGTATAAGTTTGAACCCCCTGCTTTCCAGGAAGAGTGGTTTGCTGATGCTTATCATATCTTTAAATTATTGAATTACAATTATTTTACCAATACGAAAGAATAGAATTTGAACTGTTTAAAAAATGATTTTGCTCAATATTCCCAGCAAAGAATTATTGCAATATCGACACCAGATAAGCCTATGTATTTTTATTTTATTATATTTCGTTTTTAATCATGTTAAGCCCTTTTTGTGTTAAAAAAAATATGTTTATATGTTGGTCTACTCTTAGTAGTAGCAGGATGCCTTCCCTCGGGGAACGAGACCTTGGTATTGTCGTACATTCCTTATGAGTTTCATGATGGATGGAGGATGGGAATCCGTTGTAAAGGGCAAACGTACGATGCTTTTATCTTCGATTTTAACCTGATCAATCCCAAACATTTCAAAGCCGAAGGGATCGGTGAAGATTATTCTGGAGAAACCCGTTTTGCCGTATTCGAAGGCAGTTATAATCCTAAAACCGATAGTTTGATTGTTTTTTTCAGTTTATACGACCAGGATAAGGAGCGTTTGCTGAGACAGGATCGAATTGCGGTTCTTTGGGAAAGTTATCAAAATACTTATGTGCCCACGCTGATTGAATACGTTCATCCCAATATTCCTGAACCCTGCGAATCGGAAGCTATAATCCTGTTTCCAGAAGCTCAAAACAAAGACAATCAAGAGGATGCATCATTACCCTTCAAGAAGCAACAAATATGAAGATACTGCTGACTACTTGTTTTTTCATTTTGATAAGTTGGGTTATGGTGCATTCTCAAACGCCCTGGTATCAGCCTATTGAGCATTTTATTGGGAAAAATTACTTCTTTGAAGTTTCTGCTGGGGGCTCGTATTCCGATTTTTATTATTCACAGCGTTTAAATAATCAGATTAACAGGAGTTTTGCAGTTTTACCCCATGTGGGTATGACCTTCAGGGTACAATTTAAAAAATACCTGTCGTTAGCCCCAACAGTTGCCTACGAGAACCGAGGAACCAGTATTTCCGATCAAATCGAGTATCAATTCTCGTCCCGTTATTTCTCTTTTTACCTACCTGTTGAATTTAACAGGCTGATGTATCCGAGAAGCCGGTCCCAATCGGGATATTTTATTTCCCTGGCCCCTTATGTAGGTTTTCCTTTCAACGGAAGCATACATTACGAAGCGTTTAAATTACCAATAAGTAAGGGTAATCTGAACCTATTTGATCTTGGTGCAGAAATTGGCGCCGGGGTGCGAATATCAACTTATTCAAAGGAAAACATTACCAACATCAGGGTAAAGCTATCGCTTTGCCAGGGATTTGTCGATACCTTTTCCCCGATGGAAAAAAAAGGTGAAGCAATCGCGCTCAATCTTCCAAAATACATCATCGATGGCAAAAGGTTTAACCAGTTGATTAAACTTACAGTAGGCATTGAATTTCCTTTCAAGCAGAAAGAAGTGGTTTCGTTCGTTGCCGGAGGTGACGGGAAAAAGACCTATAAAAAATACGTAAACATCTATTGATCAGAACCAATGCAGATATTTAAAATCCTGCCGGTTAGGCAATGAAGGATGTTTCGGGAAAACCCGGATGCCGTAATTATAGGTTCCTGGCTCTTCTATGTTGAGGTTCAGATGATAACAACAGATGTTGTCTTCACAAGTGCCTATCGAAAATTCATGTTTTTGGGAATAGTATTCTTTTCCGTCCTTTTTTTCAATCATGACAATTTCAACGCCCACTTCATCGGGTTTTAGCCCGTTTAAGTTGAGGGTTACCTTGGCTGGGTGCGATTCCCCAATTTTATAGGCATGGGTAATTCCATGTTCAATTTTGGTAGAAACCAGTGAAATTCCATCCCATTTTTCGGCAATCCCTTCTTTCCAGGCTGCAATTTCTTTGGCTTTGTTGTATTGATTGACTTTCAGTTCCTTGTACCGTTTCGCCTGAGGGGTATAAAAGCGTTCGATGTAATCGTTCAGCTGTCGGCGCATGGTAAAATGGGGTGCTACCTCTGAAATTGTATTTTTCACATACGAAATCCAGGTACTTGAGATTCCTTTTTTATCTTTCTTATAATAGGCCGGAATAATTTCCTGTTCTAATAGCTGATAAATTGTTTCAGCATCGAGTTCATCCTGAAATTCCTGTACATCGAACGACCGTTCCTGGGGCAAGGCCCATCCGGCTTCGGGTTGATACCCTTCAACCCACCAACCGTCGAGAACGGAAAAATGGATTGTCCCGTTCATTACACCTTTCTCGCCGCTGGTGCCTGAGGCTTCGAGCGGACGGGTAGGGGTGTTCATCCAAATGTCGACACCTTGGAGCAACATCTTGGCCAGGTTCATGTCGTAATTTTGGATGAACAGTATTTTTCCAACAAATTCAGGCCGTTTCGAAATTTCGACAATATATTTGATCAAACCTTGTCCTCCTTGGTCGGCAGGATGAGCTTTCCCTGCAAAGAGGAATTGAACGGGCTTTTCCGGATTGTTGACAATGGCACTAAGCCTGTCCAGATTTTTGAACAAGAGGTGGGCCCTTTTGTAAGTGGCAAATCTGCGGGCAAATCCTATCGTAAGTGCATTGGGATTAAGTTTGCCCAAGACTTCGGTAATCAGCTTGGGGTTTTCGTTTCGGGTAATCCAGTTATCGGCAAAACGCTGTTTGATGTAATCGATTAGCTTAACTTTAAGCTTGTCCTTAACCGAGGCGATTTCTTCATCGGGTATATCCTGGATTTTTTCCCACAGTTTGAAATCGCTTTGTGTTTCGGGGAAGTTGTGCCCAAAATATTTTTTGTGCAATGCTTTCCATTCAATTGCTGTCCAGGTAGAGTAGTGAACTCCATTGGTAACATGCCCTATATGTAATTCTTCGGGAAAATAGCCGGGATAAAGATCTTTCAACAATTCGCGGCTAACTTGTCCGTGCAATTTGCTCACTCCGTTAATGTTTTGAGAAAGATTGGCGGCAAGGTAGCTCATGTTGAAGTGCGATCCGTTCGAAGGGGCTTTGCCTAGGGAAGTAAACTGTTCCCAGTCCAGTCCGATTTTTTCAGGAAAATGTCCAAGATAATTTCTGAGAAGGTCGACATGGAAATTGTCATGTCCCGCAGGCACAGGGGTATGCGTGGTAAACAGGGTTGAGGCCCTGATTACCTCTTTTGCTTCGTTGAATGAAAGTGCTTCATTTTTGATTAGCTTGACCATTCGCTCCAGCCCAATAAAAGCAGCATGGCCTTCGTTGCAATGGTACACGTCGGCTTGGATACCCAAGGCTTCAAGTACCCTGATGCCTCCGAAACCAAGGAGCAACTCTTGTTTCAGGCGGTTCTCGTTATCCCCGCCATAAAGGTGGTGGGTAATAAAACGGTCTTCCTCGTTGTTCTCATTGATGTCGGTATCGAGGAGGTAGAGTTTTACACTGCCCACATCAACCTGCCAAACACGGGCTGTCAGGATTCGGCCTGGTAGCTCTACTTCAACCGAGAGCCATTGGTTGTTAATCCTGACTGGTTGAACGGCAATTTTTGAAAATGCTTCAGCTTCATAGTTGGCAATCTGGTCGCCATACACGCTGAGGGTTTGTTTGAAATAGCCATAACGGTAAAGCAAACCAACTCCTACCATGTTGATTTTTAAATCGCTGGCTTCTTTTAAATAATCACCGGCGAGAATTCCCAAACCACCCGAGAAGATTTTAAGGCTGTCGTGAAGGCCATACTCCATGCTGAAGTAGGCGATTTTATTGCCCTCGGCATTATTTCTTTCGGCCAGGTAATTCGAAAGCTCGTTGTTTACCCATTCCAGTTTATAGCGGAATTCTTCATCTTTTTCCAATTCCTGAAAACGCCGAAAGCTCACACTGTCGAGCAATTTAATAGGGTTGTGAGCGGTTTCTTCCCATATTTCAGCATCGATGTACTCGAATAGTTCACGGGCTTTGGTATTCCAGCTCCACCAAAGGTTTCTTGAAATATCCTTGAGCGATTGCAGGCTTTGGGGTATATTCGATTCAACAATTAGGCTCTTCCAAACGGGGGTATCGAACAATGTTTTCTCAATAAACTTCATCTTCTGTTATTTTTCAAAATTGAACGGGATTGAATATGTATTCGCCCGAAAACACAATAAATCAAGGCGAATATGTGCTATTTTTTTCTTACAAAAAAATTTTAGACAGTGCCAGACACAAAAAACCCAGCTAAATAATTTTCATTTCAGATTAGGCCGGTTATGGTTTCGTTTGACTCTTTCTTTTACTTGTTTTTTCAATACTTTTTTTGGGTTCAGTACTTTCTTTTTTTGTATCCAAAAGAGGAAGTTTTGTTTTTTTAATCAACAGAGCACGGTAGTCTGATTCCAGTTTTTTTATTTTTTCTTCTTTTTCTTTCACCGATTTCTGCAAAAGCGACATTTGGTATTCGCTTTCGTTTTCGGGTACGAGCCTGTCGAGGCGGATTTTAAAGTCGCTCAGCACATTCATATAGTTGATAAAGGCCTCATAAGGTGAGTCGTAGGGGTTAAAATACTTATGAACTTCCCCGTCGGAGAAAAATTTGGTACACATGTAATAAAAATGGTCGCTTATCTGTAAGTATTCCCAATCTTTTTGCAGAACAGGATCATCGGTTTTTTCAACTCGCCAGGCCAGATCGTACAGTTTATTGAAGGCTTCTTCCTGGAGTTCATTTCCTAGCCAGGCCGACAAATCGCGTTCTTCATCTGCCCAAGAAATCGGGTAAGGCACGTTAGCCGCAGAAACCGGTTGGAGATTCTGTATGGCTTCCGAAGGTGTGGAAAAGGTAAGTGCTTTTGATTTGAGCACTTGGGTCGGAAGGTCTTTAAGAAAATCGAAAATGCCTGTCGATGCTTTCTGATGTTCGCCGAAGGTTTCATAATCCATAAAGATATTCACGATTTCCTCTTTGGGGTCGATTTTAAGGATCCAGTCAACGTATTTCGTGGCAGTCAACGGGTATTCCGACCAAGCTGGGTTGGAGAACCTGAACGAGAGGTCGTCGCTAAGTTTATAATTACGCATTAGCACTTTCAGCCGCGGATTAATCGCGTTACAATAAACGAAGTTAGGACTTTTCCACCCAAGTATGTGCTTGGCCCCTTCAGTGAGTATCCCTTTAAATCCCAGGTTATATACAACTTCTCCTATTTCGTCGGAATAAATTAATTCAGTATTTCTGAATATGGTTGGTTTTATCGCGAAAAGCCGTTCAATCATTTCATCGTGTTTCTTAACCTGTTTTTCGAACAAGCTATGGCTTTTAAAAACAGAGAGTGAATGGGCATAGGTTTCGGAAAGAAACTCCACGCAACCTGTTTCCGCAAGGGTTTTAAATGACTCGATTACCTCGGGGGCATAGAGTTCAAATTGCTCGAGGGCAATTCCTGAAAGCGAAAATGCCAACTTGAAATGTCCTTTGTGTTTTTTTATGGCTTCAAGGATCAGTTTATTGGCCGGGAGGTAGCATCGGTTAGCCACATTCCTGAGTATGGTTTCATTGGCAAAATCGTCGTAATAATAATGGTCGTTACCAATGTCGAAAAAGCGATACCGGCGGTACCGGAAAGGCTGATGCAACTGGAAGTATAAGCAAATCGTTTTCATATAGTTGGTATTATTGTTTTCGTTTGATTGTTTCATAATATAATTCCCTGACCTGTTGTGCCGAATTTTTCCATTGAAGGCTGTCCACTTCGGTTCTGCCGTAATGGATAAACATTTTAGGAAGTGCAGGATATTTGATTATGGCATAAATGGCATCGGCCATCGCGTTAATATCCCAAAAATCGACTTTGATGGCGTGGGTCAATATTTCTGAAACTCCCGATTGTTTTGAAATGATCACCGGAACATCCGATTGCATGGCTTCAAGGGGAGAGATGCCAAAGGGTTCTGAAACCGAGGGCATCACGTACACATCGCTCATCTTGAACATGTGAAAAACATCATCGCCTCTAAGGAAGCCAGTAAAATGAAAACGGTCGGATATCCTTAATTCTGCGGCACGCCTTACCATGGCGTTCATCATATCCCCACTTCCAGCCATCACGAACCTCACGTTTTTAGTGCGTTTCAATACTTTGTGTGCAGCTTCAACAAAGTATTCGGGTCCTTTTTGCATGGTAATCCGGCCCAGGAAGGTGACTATTTTATCTTCAACCCCTTTTTTAAGGGCTTTTCGATCATCAATCTCAACAGGTTCAACCGCATTGTACACGGTAAAAACTTTGTCGGGATTAATGCCGTATTTTTCGATCACGGTATTTCGGGTGAGGTTGCTTACCGTGATGATCATGTCGGCGGCTTCCATCCCTTCGCGTTCAATAGCATACACCGTTGGGTTGACGCTCCCGCCGCTTCGGTCAAAATCGGTGGCATGTACGTGAATTACCAAAGGTTTTCCCGATGTTTCCTTTGCTTTAATTCCAGCAGGGTAGGCCAGCCAGTCGTGGGCATGGATCAGGTCGAATTCATTGTCGCGGGCAATGGCTTCGGCAACCACCGCATAGTTGTATATTTCAGTAATTAGGTTGCTTCCATATTTTCCGGAGAAAGGGATACGGCCCTGGTCGTCGGTTTCGATGAACCCAGTTTTTTGGGAATGACGCACCGATTGCAGTTTCCAGAACTCCTCCGGATCAGTATAAGGTACGATATTGGAATCGATTTCGTAATAATCGATCTTTCGTTGAATGTCGTCGAAATGAATTTTCTTTCGGGTAACGGATATGTCACCAGCCCCGATCAGTTTTAATGCGCTTTGATCTTCATCGCCATATGCCTTTGGAACCACAAAGATCACTTCAATGTCGTTGAATTCCGAAAGACCTTTGGTTAGCCCATAACAAGCCGTACCTAATCCTCCTGAGATGTGGGGAGGAAACTCCCATCCAAACATTAATACTTTCATAGGTTATGGGTTAATTTTCGTAACGTTCTATTATATTGTATGCGCGCAGCATTTCACCGATATTCCATGCTTGCGAAATTGCCCCTTTGCCTTTATGAGGGGGATTTCCGTTATACAATTCCGAAATTGTACCGATGCAATGCTGGCTCATTTCTTCTTCGAACCCATCCATCAAGGAGCGGACGAACGATATTCCTCCTTTTTTGTGCAGATGCAGGTACCCTTCGATAAAGAACCCAAGCAACCAGGGGAATACAGTTCCCTGATGAATGGCCATTTCTCTTTCCTGTTCATTTCCTGCATATTCGCCGTGGTATTTGGGGTGGCCTGGCGATAGGGTTCTTAAACCCCTGGGGGTGAGCAATTCCCTTTTGGCTAGACTAAGAATTGATTTTTTCATCTCTTTGTCGAGTGGGGAATAAGGCATGGCTGCAGCGATAACCAAGTTGGGGCGGAGTGTCCAATCGTAGAAATCGTTGTTCCAGCAATCGGCCAGATATCCTTTCTCATTGTCCCAAAAAATTTCCAGGAAGGAACCTGCGATCTGGTCAGGCAACTTTTTCCATGTTTTACTGAAGGTTTTATCGTTCGATTCGTCGGCCAATTCAAGGGCAAAGGAAATGGCATTATACCATAAGGCATTCACTTCGACAGGGCATCCATAACGTGGGGTTACCGGTTTTCCTTCGGCATAGGCGTTCATCCAGGTAAGGGCCACACCCTGTGTTTCGGCATGGATAAGCCCGTTGGGCAACATGTGTATGTTGTATTCCGTACCGTTTTTATAGGCTTCTAAAATTTGAATAAAGGATTTCTTGTAGGTTTTCCATACCTGTTCTTTTCCTCCTAATTCGTGTACCAGTTGTTGTATGGTCCAAAAAAACCACAATGGTGAATCGGCCGTGTCATAATTTGAGCCACTCCTTCCCCAACGCGAGGGGAATAATCCGTTCCTGAGCCTGGTTAAATTCGTGTCGATGATCTGTTTCACCAAATGGGGGTTGTTAAAAGCAAGGGAAAGACCAGGTAAAGCAACGAAGGTTTGACGGATCCTGCCATTGTACCAAGGGTATCCTGCTTGAAGATCGACAAAGCCGGGTGCTTTCACGATTAATTGTTCAGCCGAATTTTTCAGGCACGAAAAAAAACTATTGCGGGGAGTTCTGTTTGTGAGTTCATGTGAGAATTTCTTTGCCAATTTCTTTGGATTATCTTCAAACGTAGAGGCAGAAAAAATAATGCTCTCGCCTTTTTTGATGGGAACTTCGAAGTATCCTGGAACGAAAAGGTCTTCGAGGTAATCGTAACCCCGGGCTTTTTCCTTAATATATTCAATATTGTTGTACCAGTTAGGATTATGGACGTATTCGTTGGGTTTTGAAATCTGCATGAAAAGATTGGGATAGCCATTGTACAACCTCATTGAAATTCCTTGTTCAGCAGCATCGTATCTACTATTGACATCGAGGTTTGATTTGCTCAGGGCATGCACGTTCCTAAAGGCAAGAAAGGGTTTAAACCTGAGGAAGGTAGGAGAATGGGCCTCGAGAAGGGTATACCGGATTAATACCTGTTCTGCCTCTTCAACCATGAGCCTCTCTTTTTTGAGTAAAACTCCCCCTACCCGATAGATGGTAACCGGTATGGTGTCGGTTTCAAAATCGCGGATGTACTTGTGGCCCTTAGGTTCATAAACTTCACCCTGGTACTTATGAATGCCTAAGTTGAATTCCGCTCCATGCTGGATAATGGTTTCGTCGAGCGAGGAAAGCAACACATGTTTACACCCGTCGGTTTCGTTCGGGCAGATCAACAACCCATGGTATTTCCGGGTATTGCACCCGGCCAGGGTGGTACAACAATACGAACCGGCCCGGTTGGTACGAAGGATTTCCCGCAGCAGCGAATATTCAAGGTTGACTAATAGATTCTTATCAAATTTCAGGTAGCTCATTCTTATTATTGCAATAAAAGTTAAACACGTTTTAAAGTTAGGAAAATTCAACCACGTTTGTCAAGCACATCCAAGAAATAATCTTTTTCTTCATTCATATTAATTTCCGGGTGCATCTTACATATCGTGTTGATCCTGTTTATGATTCGTTGGGCAAATTTCATTTCTTCTTGTCGGTTACGACCGTTCAATTGATGTTGCTTTGCCAATACAATTGCTTCAATTTCATCGAGTAAGGCCATTGTTTCAGGGCTAAAAAAGCAAGTAGCTAATTTTTCAAAAATGAATCTAATGGCAAACTCATTCAAATGAACCAGATCTTCATTGTAAAAACGGTAATCCCTCAATTCGTCCATTACCAATTCGTAAGCAGGAAAATAGCCGGTACTTGCTGAATAATTACCATTGGCCAAATGGTCGATCAGCATTAACAACGACGATTTGCTTAATTGGTTTTCATGGGCCCCATCTTTTAAATGCCTTACCGGGCTTAGGGTAAAAATAACCTTGATCGAAGGATTCAGGCAGAACACTTTTTCGAGAACTTTTTCCCAATCGCGGGTCATTTGGTCAAGAGTAAGGCGGTAGCGTTTAAATTGATTTGCAGGTAGTTTGTGGCAATTCCCAATGATTTTTCCACTTGGGACATATTGATAAACCCAGGCTGTTCCGAAAGTAACAAAAAGAAAATCGGCTTTTTTTAGGTATTCGTTAGCCTCGGTCAAACTT
>CAZSIK010000064.1:0-2525 GCA_964606515.1 uncultured Prolixibacteraceae bacterium | reverse complement strand
GAGAAACTGCCATGAAGATCCATGAGGTGCCATGTACCATCATGAAAAACCAATTCTTCCTCTACGAATAATTCTTGACGGATCATCCTCTGTAAAAGCTGACCAATGGATTGAGGATTAAAAACCACTCCAAAGGGGTTAGCCAAGACATTGAATTTGTGTTGAAGCAGCCGGTTACCAATATTATCTGAAAAACAGGATCCAAGAAATACAGTCCGCTTCTCGTAAGAAATTTCCCACGGGCTTTTGGTTACGTCGACTTCGGTTCTAAAACGGATGCTTCGCATAAGATAAATTTCCTTTATCATAATCAGTTGCTACAATCCGACTAAATGATTTCGGGTTGTTGAACACTGCCTGTACAAATTAGGGTAATTTTTTTGTCTTTTCAAGCCAATTTTAGTTTACAATTAAATAATCTTTTTTTGTTGTTCCATTTTCTTCACCTGAAGCTTAAATATCTAATTTTGCCAAGAAAATCCAGTAATGTTGATCGATACGCATTCACATTTATTTTCAGAGCAATATAATGGAGAGATCGAAGAGGTCGTTGCCCGTGCGAAAGAATCGGGAGTGGGCAGGGTTTTAATGCCCAATGTCGACAGCTCTTCGGTACGAAGCATGTTCCAACTGGCCGATCTCTTTCCCGATTTCTGTTTTCCCATGATGGGAATTCACCCTACTTCTGTAAAAGATGATTATCGTGAAGAACTGGAAGTTTTTGATTATTGGGTTTCGAAAAGAAAGTTGGTCGGGATTGGGGAAATTGGGATCGATTTGTATTGGGACAATACATGGTTTGAGGAGCAAAAAATTGTCTTTGCTCATCAGTTGAGGGTTGCAAAGGAAAAGGGGTTACCAGTTTCGGTGCATGTAAGAGAATCGTATGAAGAAACCATGGAGATTGTCAGGCGGGAAAAAGACGACCGACTTTTTGGTGTATTTCATGCATTTTCGGGCAACCTTGAACAGGCCAAAGAGGTTTTGAACCTTGGTTTTAAAATCGGGGTTGGAGGGGTACTTACTTTTAAAAATTCTGGAATTGATCAGATGTTGTCTTCACTCTCGCCCCACGATATTGTTCTTGAAACAGATTCGCCATGGCTCTCTCCGGTTCCCTTCCGTGGAAAAAGGAATGAGAGTGCCTATCTTACCTTAATCAGAGAAAAGGCAGCCGAACTCTTTCAATGCAGCGAAGAAGAAATCGAGAGGATCACAACCGAAAACGCGATGAACATCTTTTCGGTGTAAAAAATAGTTGGGTAAAAATCACTTCACTTTTTATTATCCGGGCAATAGTGTATTTTTAATCGTTTTATCGGATCAGCGATCCGGTATGTATTTTTGGTTCTTAAAAACGAGATTTGATGAATACACACGCCAGGATATTGATAATATATACCGGTGGAACCATTGGTATGGCAAGGAACCCGATGAACGGGACTTTGGCCCCTGTTCGTTTCGATAGGATCCTAAAGGAGTTGCCCGAGCTGCTAAAATTCGGATATGAAATAAAAACACATGCCTTCGATCCTGGCATCGATTCTTCGAATATGACCCCCGAGTTCTGGTCGACCATTGCCCATACCATAAAAGAAAATTACCCTGAATTCGATGGCTTTGTTATTTTGCATGGTACCGATACCATGGCATATACTGCTTCTGCTCTAAGCTTTATGCTCGAAAACCTTGATAAACCCGTTATCCTAACCGGATCGCAATTGCCCATTGGTACCCTGCGCACCGACGGGAAAGAAAACCTGTTAACCGCGGTGGAGATCGCAGCCGCTTATAAGGAAGGGAAACCAATCGTTCCTGAGGTCTGCATTTATTTTGAATTCAGATTGTTCAGAGGAAATCGTACCATAAAAATCGATTCACAACAGTTCAGGGCTTTCGATTCAAAAAACTATCCCCCGCTGGCAAAAGCCGGTATCGAAATCGATTATTATACTGAATTCATTAATTATAAGAGCAATAAGGGCATACTTAAAGTAAACGACCAATTCGACAGCAGGGTGGTTATTCTAAAAATATTCCCTGGAATAAACCAAACTATTGTGGAAGCGGTTACCCGAATCCCAGGATTACAGGGGATCGTTTTGGAGTCGTTTGGTGCAGGCAATGTTCCTGGTTTTTCATGGCTTGAAAAATGCCTTGAGGAAGCGGTTTCACAGGGCATTATTATTGTTAATATTTCACAGTGTGCTGGTGGTAAAGTAAAAATGGGACAATACGAGACCAGTTCAAGCCTTTTGAAAATGGGAATTGTAAGTGGGTACGACATGACTACCGAGGCTGCAGTTACCAAATTGATGTTCCTTTTGGGGCAAGGATTAAACCAACAGGAAGTAAGAACGTACCTAAACATGAACCTAAAAGGAGAAATAACGATATAGTTTTGTTGGTTATTCATTTTTTTTTGTAATTTTCAGCCCTCAAAAAACGTGGGCTACGTGCCAGCTGAGTAGGAGAGATGCAGGAGTGGCTTAACTGGCACGCCTGGAAAGCGTGTGTACCTCAAA
>CAZSIK010000063.1:5285-16521 GCA_964606515.1 uncultured Prolixibacteraceae bacterium | reverse complement strand
AAAGGATTGATGAGAGACAACAGAACATTGAAAAAATGCTACTCTCACAAAAAAACGTTCTGAACTTTGATGAGGCCGCTACCTACATAGGGATAAGCAAAAGCCACTTGTATAAACTCACAATGGCCAATAGTTTGCCGTTTTATCGACCACGTGGTAAGATGCTATATTTTGACCGGGTAGAGCTTGAAAATTGGCTTTTACAAAACCGTATTGCCCCGGCTGATGAATTGGAGGCCAAAGCCTCAACCTATGTTGCACTTAACAAGGGGAGGGGTTAAAAATGTTTGATTGTTATATCAAAATGCAACAGCTACCCGATGAGGTGAAGCGGGCTAATAAAATCAAAGTAGGTGCAAGTGTCCCCCGGTTGGATTGTACAGCATTGGCCGGGTATTATGAAGGGTTGAAACCTCTTTATTCCAGTAAGGGACAATTGAAATTTTACCTACAACAAACACGGGGTTTAATCAATAGCAGCGACCAACGGCGCGCGGGTTACTTTCTGATGGGTGAAAAGTCGATCAACTTTAGCAGCGTGTTTTTACAGGACTTTGGGAACGATCAGAAACAATGCTTTGGTTATGGTGAACCCAATAACAACCCAACGTTGAAAAATGGAGACCCCAACCCGATGAACCCCTTTTGTGAAGATGCTTACCTGTTCATAACCGACCCGGGATTTATTGAGATTGAAATTTTAATTATCAGGCGCGGGCGTTATCTCATTCAGGGTTATCTAAAACAGTTAGCAAATGGATCTTTTAACGATGCTTTGGCAGCGATGAGAGCGACAGCAAAACCGATTTTCAACTATTGGGAATAATGGCAATGCCTTATAGTAAGTTGTTCCATTTCCCAAATAATGGTAAAAATGTTTGAAGATGTATGACACGGTAAACTTTTGGATTGATAGGGCAATGGTAAAAAATGAACCGTTTACCATTGCCCAATATTTGACCAATCAATCAGAACACAACAGCGACCGGGGTTATTCCATTTCAGGCCGGGCGGGTGACTATTCAATTTATTTGAATGAATCAGGAATAAGTTTAAAAGGCAGTTTGCCAAAGTTCCTGCTACCTGATAACATTCATACATTAAGCAGAGCCGGGGCGCGTGATGCAATTCAGAAATTAAGTGATTCAATTCATCTACCTATCAAATTGGCTAAAGTCACCCGTGTAGATGTTTCAACCGTTTTGCCAATGAATAGAGAACCGTTTGAATATTACCCTCTATTAGGCAATAAGCCCCGATTTGAGCGATTACAGGCCACTAAAGACACGCTTTACTACAACACCAACAAAAGGCAGTTGATATTCTACAATAAGATAGCAGAGGCCAAAGCTAAAGGGGTTAAAATCCCGGTTGGTTTTGAGGGTGCAAATTTGTTGAGGGTTGAGGCACGTTTTACAGAACGGTTGCAAAAACAATTCAACATTGTAGAAGTGACCGGGGCAACGTTGACCGATGAAAAGTTTTATATTGAAATGGTGAAACGTTGGGGCAATGAATATTTTTCAATCAATAAATTAAAATCAATATCAATTATGGACACAACCAACATAAAGACACCCAAAGAGGGTGCAGAGGCTTTATTTTCAATCATATTGCAGGAAAAAGGGCAGGAATTCATAAACAACTACATTGCCGATTTAAGGGCAAAAAACACCTATCCCGACCCAAAGTATTATAGTCGATTGAAAGATGAATTGAATAGGCTCATTGTAGCCTCAACAGCGACCGACCGGAACGAACTGATAAAGGAACTCGACAAAGCAGTTAATGAGATTGTTTTGAATTGCAGATAACTAAAAACAATAATAGCAACCTGTCCCATTTACCAATATTTGGTAAAAACGGTTGTTTTATAAAAGATAATTTTGTCTTAATTTTGTAATTGTCTACTTTAGAGAAAAATAGAAAAAATTTAAAACATGAAAGGATACAAAACAGGAGGCCGGGAACAAGGCACACCAAACAAATTAACTTCTGATTTAAAAAATCGGATTAATGACTTTCTGAATGAAAATTGGGATCAGGTAGAAAAAGACTTTAAAATCTTAGAGCCTGAAAAGCGGGTTTTATTGTTTGAAAAATTGCTTTCTTATACTTTGCCCAAGATGCAAACGGTACAGATGGACGCAACCCTAAATAAGCCCAACGTGATTGAATTTAAAAACGTTTCAAAACAATTTCCCGACCGGGACAGTTGATAAAATTTAATTCTGAATCTTAATAAAAATAAACCCACTTCAATTACATGAAGTGGGTTTTATGTTGTTTCTGTTGGGTAGTGTTACTATTATGTTACTCGTGCTCCTTTAGGCCTTTGTAACTCTGTGAGACATAATGGATTCGAACCATTGACCCCTACCCTGTCAAGGTAATGCTCTAAACCAACTGAGCTAATGTCCCCTTTAAAACGATTGCAAAAATATGAAAATTCTATTTCCGTGCAAATTTTTATTCCACGGTAACCGACTTTGCCAGATTTCTGGGTTGGTCGACATCGCAACCCCTTGCAATGGCCACATAATACGCAAACAATTGAAGTGGGATGATGGCCAACAGGGGGGAAACAATGGGTTCAGATTTGGGAATTTCGAAAATATCGGAGACCATCTCTTTCAAGGCATTATCGCCTTGTGTTACAATAGCGATGATGTTTCCCTTACGGGCTTTCACTTCCTGGATGTTGCTGATGATTTTTTCGTAATACCGATCTTTGGCAGCAACAACAACTACAGGCAAATTACTATCGATCAGGGCTATAGGGCCATGTTTCATTTCACCGGCAGCGTACCCTTCGGCATGGATGTAGGAAATCTCTTTCAGCTTTAAAGCCCCTTCCAAAGCTACCGGGAAAAGGTAACCCCTGCCAAGATAAAGTGCGTTGATTGACTCCTTATACTTCTCGGCCACTTTTTTAATGTGAAGATGGTTGGCAAGGATCAATTCAATTTTATCGGGAACTTCCATCAAGTCGTTCACCGCCGAGAAATAAATATCGTCGGAAATCGTCTTGTTTTTTCTCGCAAGACGTAAGGCTATCAGTATCAATACCGTAAGTTGTGCTGTAAATGCTTTTGTGGAGGCAACCCCAATCTCGACCCCTGCATGGGTATACACTCCTGCATGGGTTTCGCGAGCAATACTCGAACCCACCACATTGCAAATACCGATAACCAAAGCCCCCTTTTCTTTCGCCAGGCGGATGGCTGCCAGGGTGTCGGCAGTTTCCCCACTTTGGCTGATCGCAATAACGAGGTCTTCTTCATTGATTATGGGCTTCCGGTACCGGTATTCTGAGGCATATTCAACCTCTACCGGGATCTGGGCATATTCTTCGATGAAATATTCACCAATAAGGGCGGCATGCCAGGAAGTACCACAGGCAATGATTACAATTCTTTTGGCATCGAGGATGCGGGGCATTACCTCGTGCAAACCTCCAAGTACCACTTCTTTGGTTTCAGGGTTGATCCTTCCTTTGAAGGAGTCGGAAATGGTTTTAGGTTGTTCGAAGATTTCCTTCAACATAAAATGCTCAAAACCATTTTTTTCGAGTTCGCCGATGCTCAAATCCAGTTTTTGGATATTGGGCTTGAGCATAGCCCCATTATGAAGCGATTTTAAGGTAAAGCGGTTTTTTTTGATGATGGCAATGTCATGGTCGTTAAGGTAGACAACGCTTTGAGTGTATTCAATCATGGGCGAAGCATCGGAAGCAATAAAATATTCCCCGTCTCCTACGCCAATGGCCAGGGGACTACTCTTCCTTGCGGCAATCAACAAACCGGGTTCTTCACTACACAAAACCACCAATCCATAGGCACCTACCACCTTCGTAAGAGCCATTCTTACCGCCATTTCAGCCGAGATTTCTTCTCCTTTAAGGTACATGTATTCAATGAGATTGGCTAAAACTTCGGTATCGGTTTGGCTGTAAAAGCTATACCCCTTAACGGCAAGATCGCTTTTCAGTTTGTCGTAATTTTCGATGATCCCGTTGTGGATAATAGTGAAAAGGCCCGATTGGGAGTGGTGGGGGTGGGCATTGGTATCGTTGGGTTCGCCGTGGGTAGCCCAACGGGTATGGGCTATTCCAATGTTCCCAAAAATGGATTTATTATTGCAAAATTCTTCAAGGTCGCTTACTTTACCCTTCTTTTTATGAATGATCACTCCTTTTTCCTGAACAAGGGCAATGCCGGCTGAATCGTAGCCACGGTATTCCAGACGCTTAAGACCCTTGATTAGAACAGGATAGGCATTACGCTCACCAATGTATCCCACAATTCCGCACATACATAGCTGGGTTTAGGTTATTTGTATCTAGTTTTTAATAAGACAGGCAAAAAAAAGACAATTTTTATCGGGAAATAATTTTATCGTAAAACCGGTTGTATTCATCAATAAAAGTTTCCTCAGGTTGATGGTCCAGCCAAGGCTTACCTGAAGCTTGAACAGCCTCCAATACATTAGGATCAATTGTAGGGCTTCCCACGATGATCCCGTCAGCATACTGCATAGCCAACTTGTTGATGTTCATATAATCGGGCGAATCAAGTACTTTAATATCTGCTTCAGTAATATCCGATGAAATAATTTTTTCAACTAGTGAAGGACACATTTGGCCTTCGAAATAGTCGTCGTAAATTGAATATACCACTTTTGCATTGGCAAATAAGGGATCATCAGAATAGCACTTTTTAATCAAAAGGGGAACAAATGCCCCAAACCATCCGTGGCAGTGGATCAGGTCAGGAGCCCATCTCAGTTTGATCACGGTTTCGATAACCCCTTTGGCATAGAAAAGAGCCCTTTCGTCATTATCATCGAACATGACCCCATTTTTATCCAGAACTAAGTTTTTCCGATGAAAGTAATCTTCATTATCAATAAAATAAACCTGCATCCGTGCTGCTTGTATTGAGGCCACCTTGATAATCAAGGGATGATCTGAATCGTTGATAACCAAATTCATACCCGACAAACGGATAACTTCGTGAAGTTGGTTCCGCCTCTCGTTAACACTGCCATACCGAGGCATAAAAGTCCTGATTTCCTTCCCCCTTTCTTGTATCCCTTGGGGAAGGTTCCGACCAATTAATGATTTTTCAGATTCGGGAAGATAAGGTGTAATTTCCTGAAAAATAAAAAGTATCTTTTTCTTTTCCATTTCTTGCCAACAAGATTTTTGATTTTGCAAAAGTAGTAAAAAACCACGAACTTTTAAACATCTATTTATGTACTCGATGGCTTAAAAGATTTCTATATCCATTATTATTCATGATTTATTTATTTACTTTGCAATCTAATTTTTAAATGATGGAACTATTTCGAACAGTTCAAGAATTTAAAGAAACACTGAAAAGGGAGAGAGAGGCAGGGAAAAATGTGGGTTTTGTGCCTACCATGGGAGCCCTGCATCAGGGGCATTTGTCGTTGGTTGCACAAGCCTCGGCACAATGTTCATGCGTGGTAGTGAGTATTTTTGTAAATCCCACCCAGTTCAACAATCCTGTTGATTTGCAACGTTATCCGCGTGTTCTCGAGGCAGACTTACAGCTTCTTGAAAACACCGGTTGCCATTATGTTTTTGCCCCTTCGGTTGAAGAAATATATCCTGTACCCGATAACCGCCAGTTTGACTTTGGTTCTCTCGACAAGGTTATGGAGGGGGAACATCGCCCGGGGCATTTTAATGGAGTAGCTCAAGTAGTAAGTAAATTGTTCGATATTGTTGAACCCCATAAAGCTTTTTTTGGGTTAAAGGACTTTCAGCAACTGGCTATAATTAAGAATTTGGTAACGCAACTTGCCTACAAAATTGAAATTATCCCTTGCCCTATTGTCCGTGAACCCGATGGTTTGGCCATGAGTTCCAGAAACCAATTGCTCACTCCCGAGCAGCGCACAAATGCAGCTCATATTTCAAAAGTTTTATTCAAAGCAAAAGAAATGGTTGTCCAAAATTCTGTCGAACAAGTGAAAGCCTGGGTAAGCAGAACCATCGATGAAAACCCCTATCTTCAGACAGAATACTTCGAAATTGTGGATGATACCCTTTTACAATCGGTTTCGAATTGGAAGCCCGGATGCAACATTGTGGGGTGTATCGCTGTTCATTGTGGAGAGGTTAGATTAATTGACAATGTTACTTTTTGACGATCGATATGTTTATAGAAGTTTGCAAATCAAAAATTCACAAAGTTTCGGTAACTGACGCGAATCTTCAGTATGTCGGAAGCATCACCATTGATGAGGACTTGATGGATGCAGCCCACTTAATCGAAAACGAGAAGGTACAGGTTGTCAATATCAACAATGGTGAACGCCTTGAAACATACGTAATTCGTGGAGAAAGAGGTTCTGGTACCATTTGTTTGAATGGCCCGGCTGCCAGAAAGGTAGCCGTCGGCGATGTGATCATCATCATTTCGTACGCGATGATGGATTTCGAAGAGGCTAAAACATTCAAACCTTTTCTGGTGTTTCCTGATATGGAAACCAATAGGTTGATTTGAAACCCTTCAAAAACATTGAGCCCAAAAGGCTCTTTTTTTATCCTTTTCCCTTCTCCCGCAGATTGCGCTGATTTCCACAGAATTTCCGCTAGATCCCTTGTCCCTTAAAACAATCCCTTATATTCTGCTTTATCTTGATGAACCCTGTTCTTTTCAATGCCGTATGCGCGAATATGCTTTCAAACCGTGCTTCATCAAGATTTTCCCACGACTCCTTATCAAGCGTTAAGAATTCAGGCACTGGGGAAAAAGCAGGTACATTATGCGGCATTACTGACCGGTTCCATGGACAAACATCCTGACAAATGTCGCAACCAAAAACCCGATTGTTCAAGTTAGCCTTATGCTTTTCAGGAAACGCTCCTTCCAGCTCAATGGTCAGATAGGAAAGGCAATCCCTTGCATCGAGACAATAGGGTTTCTTTAAAGCTTTTGTAGGACATGCCTCAAGACAACGGGTACAATTTCCACAATGTTCGCCCTGGTAAGGCTGGTCATAATCCAGTTCAAGGTCGGTAATCAGCTCTCCAATAAAACAAAAAGAACCATGATGGGGATGGAGTAATAAACCATTCTTTCCAATCCATCCCAAACCAGCCTCAACGGCCCATGAGCGCTCTAGTACCGGTGCCGAATCGGTAAAAAATCGGCCGTTAGCCTCAGGAGCAATCTCTTTTTGGATGTAATTCAAAAGAAGGTTAAGCCTTTCTTTTAATTCAAAATGATAGTCCCTGCCATAAGCATACTTCGAAACAACAGGAACTTCATTGAAGTGTTGATATTCAGAAGGAAAATAATTAAGAAGCACCACGATGAGCGATCGGGCTCCGGGGACTAGAAGAGTCGGGTCGAGCCTTTTTTCCCGATGGTTTTCCATGTAAGCCATAGCCCCATGATAACCTTGCTTCAAATAGGCATCCAACCTGGCTTCTTCCTCAACCAGTTTTTCGGCCTTAGCGATACCACAGGCAAGGAAACCCAATTCCGATGCTTTTTGCTTTATTAACTTGGTCCTGTCCAAAACGAAACAATTATGAACAGGAAAGATAACGCTTTTACTGAAAATTCAATTACCATCGGGTTTTATTGCACTAGCAGCCAGGCTCCGTGGTAGATTGAATTCTGAAGGGTCGTCGGGCTTTGCAGGGTCATATCCTTTAAAGTCGGAAACAATGAAGGATTCCAGCTCATCATGATTTTCCCTGATACTCTGTACTACACATTTGGCCAACTGATAAGCCCCGTAATTACTGAAATGGGTATTGTCGGCCAATTCTTTTTCCTGCCTTGGGAAAGTACCCGCCGGATAATGTACAAAAGCCAGCTTCGATTGTTCAACTCCTAAAGTTTCGTATAAGATTTTACTCATGGCGTTCAGGTCGATAAGGGGAAGGCCCACTTCTTTTGCAATTTTTCGCATGGCCTCGGGATAAGCATCCAGGGTGTTTACTATCCTTCCGGCCTCATCGAAATTCCGACGGTGCATTGAAGTGACCAATACGGGTTTCCCTCCTTTTTCACGGGCTTTAGAGATGAAATATTTTATTTCTTCGGTATAAGTGGTAAATGGTTCAACATAAGAACCTCCCTTTTTCTGGTCGTTATGAGCAAATTCGATGAATAAAAAATCACCTGGTTTCATCAGGCTGAGGATTTTTTCAAGCCGCCTTTCCCCTTTGAAACTTCGGAGCGATTCGCCCGACTCTGCAAAGTTGGCTACCACAATGCCAGGCTTAAGGAACCGGGTGAACATTTGTCCCCAGGAAGCCCATGGCTCATCTTCCTGATCGGTAACTGTAGAATTTCCGGCCAAAAAAATGACCGGTATTGAATCTAATTCGTAAATCTCGATACCCGCCACACAAGGTCGTTTATCCCCAAACTCGATGGTAAGCTTTTGGTCCCAGTTCAGATAGTTCAATTCGCGCGATTTCAACTTAATTTGTAAAGAATCGTTTATTCTCGGGGTACGCAGGTTTATATCAAAAACTTCAGTAATCAGGTTTCCGTTTTCAGTAGTAACCTTTTCAAGCATCAGCCTTCTCGATTCGGCTTTTATCGTGGTGACCGATTGCCCCCTGTAATCGCCCAGATGGAGTTTTACCCTGTAATTTCCTTCAGGCAGATCGACCTCAAAATAAAAAGGCTGGTCGCAAGTGAGGAAATCACTCAAAAGAGGGTCGCTGCCCTTTCTGTCGATAGCCGTTACAGTCTTTCCGCTTTTCAATCCAAATCCCATTTCTTTCGAATAACGGGTTTCGGGACGAACTGCTTTGTAGCCATCTTTTACCTTACCCGGACCAAAATCGAAAGCAGCTACAAGGTTACTTTCTCCAGCCATGTTGGTTTTTGTTTCTTTATTCCCGGCATTGCAACCAAGGCAAAGTGCCATTAGGAACAAAAACAAGTACTTAAATATTTTTGCCATCATCGTATTTCAATTAGGTTAAAATTATGCCAAGTTTTACTCACCAAGGTAATAGGAAGTAACCGGCGCTTGTGGATATCCCATCGAACGGTGAACCACATCAGATCGATAGAGGGGGTCCTGCATCAAACAAATCCTCCTTGACCTTGCGGGAACGGTGGTGGAATAAACCCGTAATTCCCCAGGTACAGACACTACCAGCTCTTCGCGCCAATCACCGCAAAGATCGCCTATCAGCGTAACCATACCCTTAATCCCCGAAGAAAGGGTATCGCCCCTGAATTTGACTACCGATTGTTCAAAAGATTCGAACCGACGCATTCCAAGTCTTTTCCCCGAGGGAACGATCATTTCTCTTAGCTGGTCGGCATCCCAGAAAATCCAATGAGTACAAGGAGGCACTTCATCGTCGCGCCCAAGTAGTATGCCCTGAGCCGAAAACAGGTATTTATCGTGCAATCCTGCCTTTGGGTCTTCTTCTGCAAAGAATTCAAGGCCGGGATGTTCCGATAAAATATCGGCAACCATGCCATTTCCCACATGACGGGTATAGTGCCCTATATTCCAGATGGGCTCACCTGTTCGGGCATCCACCATGCTGATTCCAAGGGAATCGTGCCATACTTCATTGGCAAAAAAGAGCTCCATTCCTGGCCGTTCGGGAATAATGTCGGTAACAAAGCATTTATCGGAATGACCAACCCCTGCCGAAAAAAGCAAGGTTCCATTATCGTCGAGTACGGCCGACCCCAGCACGATTTCATCGCGACCATCCCCATCGACATCAACAGTATGCATACTGTGAGCCCCTTGTGAACGGATCACGGGATTTTCTTCATCACCATCCCAACGCCACAATTTTTGAAGTTTATTCCCGACCAATTGATAGGCATCAACCATCATGGCACGGTAAGTTCCCCGAGCAACCAACAAACAAGGTGTTTTTCCATCGAGATAAGCCATTCCCATCTGGTTCCGGTTGTTCCGGTTATAATCGCCTAAACGGGGGGAACGTTCAATCCAATCCACCCGGTCGATTTCTTCCCCGGTTAAGCCATTAAGAATGCTACAATATTCGGGGCCCGAAAAAACCCTCCCATCTTCACCTCTGTAGTCGGTTTGAGTTGGAGCTGATTTTACGGCAACTTCAGCTTTTCCATCGCCATTAAAATCGTAAACAATGAAGGGAGAATACCAAATTCCCAATTCAATATTCCAACCCAAATCTTTTTGCCACAAAAAAGTACCATCGCTCAAGTAGGCTTCCAATTTGAATGTCTCCTCACTTTTTCTCCAGACACCCGGATCGACCCTGCCGCCTGGATGCTTAATAATGAAATCGTAGGTACCATCGCCATTCAAATCAGCAACGGCAATCCGGTCGGGCATGTATTTTCCTTTGAAAGGGATAATAAGGCAAGAACCGTCATCATGATTCCTCACTGTGGCTGTTTCCGAAACTTCGACTTCTTTACCATTAAGCACTGTTTTGATTACATAACTTAGGGTTCCCTTTCCTTCAGATTTTTCATCTAAAAAATCAGTAGTTTGGGTAATGGGTTTCCCATTGATTTTGATTTCCTTTTTGCCCTCCGAAATACGGTAAACGTTAAAAGCAATGCCTTCGGGATCGGTATTTAGTAACCTCCAGCTAAGATATACCCCATTGCTGGTTTGTAAGGCGCTTAAGCCACGGTTAAGTGGTTCTTTCACCCGTTGTGCGGCCCATCCTTCAACAAGGGGTTTGGCAGCATGACTGGGTTTTAAAACCGGGTAATTGTAATTTCTTTCACGGGGATCTTGTGCTTTGCCGGCTTGTGTCGCAAGCAAAAACAGTGTTGCAATAAGTACAGTAAGATATCTCATGGAAGTATGCTATTTTTCGTTAACAATTGAATGAACATAAGCTCTTAGCTGACAATCGCGCAGTTTTTTGATTGCTTCAGCAACCGTTCGGGCATTTAAATCAGCTCCTTTCAATTGGGTATGGGTTCGATCAACAGAGAATAATTGCCTGACCGCTTCCTGTCCCATCTCTTCATATTGAATCGCCACCAATTCGTTCAGGTCAATAAAAAAGGCCTTGTTTTCTTCGGCTACTTGCCTGGCCCATAAACCGTAGGTTTGGTCACAACGATCAACCTTTCCGTTATTCCAACGATTACGGGGGATGTGCGAAAATACAATGGGAATGGCCCCTTTTTCTTTGCTTTCGGTGATCATTTTTTTCAGGTACCATCCATACGAATGAACAATTTCATGTTTCCCATCA
>CAZSIK010000063.1:0-5275 GCA_964606515.1 uncultured Prolixibacteraceae bacterium | reverse complement strand
GATGGGTTACTTCTTGTGTTTCGTCGCCAATCCCCTTTATGGATCCTCTGAATTTTTCTCCATCGATGGCTCCACCGTCGTTGTGCCCAAACTGGATCAACACAAAATCGCCTGTTTTCAATTCCGATAACAGAGCCTCCCAAAGTCCTTCATTTACAAAAGTTCGGCTACTCCTACCCCCCCTGGCTTTGTTGAACACGATGGCGCGGGTGGTGTCAACCAGCTGAGAAAACGGTCTTCCCCAACCTGTTAAAGAGTCTTTCCCTTCAGCTACTGTGGAGTCGCCAATAAGAAAAATCCGTTTTTTAACCGGAAAATTAATTACTGGGTTTGGGAGAAGGTATTTTGCTAATTTGCATCGTGGTATTTCTTGAATTCCCTTTACCACCAAACTGGCCGATAAAATAGCCCCTTTAGCCGTAGTGTGGGTATGGTCGTGTTTATAAAAGAGAATACCGGTTGTATTTGCTTCACCAACATTTTCCATAGCCAGAGCCATCTTGGCATTAAGGTCAATAAATCCAACCTTTTCACGTTCGGCAATTTGTTTGGCCCATAAGCCATACGATTGGTCGTTTCGGCCTACCTTGCCCTCGTTCCATTTATTACGGGGGATGGGAGAAACAATGATTGGTATTGCTTTTCTGCTTTTGATCTCTTTAATGTATTGTGTTAGATACCAGCCATAGGTATATACTGTTTCGTGTTTACCAGTAAGGATATTGTCAATCTCTTCGCTTTCATTGCCAATTCCCGGGATGGTACCCCGTGCACGTGAATCGTCGTTCAAGGCCCCGCCATCATTATGCCCGAATTGAATCAGCACAAAATCACCCTTTTTTAAACGGTCGAGTACAGGTTGCCAAAGTCCGATCGACCGATAGGTACGACTACTGGTCCCTCCACGTGCATGATTTTCATGGTCGATTTTTTCAAGGTCGAAGAATTGGCGGATAGGATCACCCCAACCCCATAATCCACCAGAACCATCGCCCTGGCCATTTTTTACGGTTGAATCGCCAATAGTATAAACTACAGGTTTTCTCGCTGCACTTAACTGAGTGCAATTAAAAACAAGCAGGGTAGCTGCCACAAAGATAAAAATTAGCTTCTTCATTATTTTTTTGTTTCTATATCAAGCGATTATAAAAGAACAAAAATGCGGGCATCCGTTACCCGCATTTTTTATCTTTATTTTATCATTTTTTACCTGTTAAGAAACTAAAATCAATTCTCTGTTGAAAATATTTCCAACAGAAATTGAATTATTTAATCAAAAAAAGGACTTATTATAAAGAAACTAGTCTTATTTCCGATATAAATTGATTAGCCAGATTCTCAGCTTCGCTCTCTGAAGAAGCTTCAGAATAAATTCTGATAATGGGTTCAGTATTCGATTTTCTAAGATGAACCCATCCTTGTTTAAAGTCGATTTTAACACCGTCGATATCGGTAATTTTCTCGTTACTGTACTTTTTCTTTATTGAATCAAGTATCGGGTCAACCTGAATTCCAGGGGTAAGTTCAATTTTTTTCTTGGCCATAAAATAATCGGGATAGCTCTTTCTCAGCTCAGAGCATTTCATCTTTTTCTTCGCCAATAAAGTAAGGAAAAGGGCGATACCGACCAGGGCATCACGGCCATAGTGCGATGGGGGATAAATTACCCCACCATTTCCTTCCCCTCCTATTACGGCATGGCAAGCCTTCATGGCTTCAACCACATTTACTTCACCCACTGCGGCAGCACAATATTGTTGGTCATACTTCACTGTGATGTCCTGCAAGGCACGGGTTGAAGAAAGGTTTGAAACCGTATTTCCCGGGTTTTGAGAAAGAACATAATCGGCTACAGATACAAGAGTGTACTCCTCGTTAAAGAGGGTCCCGTCTTCATTCAGAATCACGAGTCGGTCGACATCAGGATCGACGACAAAGCAAAGATCAACATCCGCTTTTATCACGTCTAGAGCAACTTCTCTCAGGTTTTCAGCAATTGGTTCAGGAGTATGGGCAAACTGGCCAGTTGGTTCACAATTGATTTCAACAATTTTTTTCACCCCCAGGGCTTGCAAAAGTTGTGGAACAATTAGGCCTCCTACCGAGTTCACTGCATCAACAGCCACACGAAATCCGGATTTTGCAATAGCTTCAGTGTCGACCAGGGGAAGCTTCAGCATCTGGTCGATATGGTATTGGGTATAGTCCTTATACTCGATTGTACCCAGTTCATCAACCGGTGCAAAAATATAGTTATCACTTTCGGCAATGCTTAAAATGAGTTCCCCTTCAGCAGCATTCAGGAATTCTCCTTTCCTATTGAGCAATTTAAGGGCATTCCATTGTCGTGGATTATGGCTGGCGGTGATAATAATTCCGCCATCGGCATTTTCGGCACAAACAGCCAACTCGGTGGTTGGCGTTGAAGCTAACCCGATATTAACCACGTTACATCCCATCGATATTAAAGTGGATGAGACCAATGACGATACCATCTCTCCTGAAATCCGTGCATCACGGCCTATTACGATCTTTGCTTTTCCTTTGGTCATTCGCGATTGGATGAATGAGGCATACGAGGCGGAAAATTTAACCACATCAACAGGCGACAAACCCTCACCTGGTTTTCCCCCGATGGTTCCCCTGATCCCTGAAATCGACTTTATTAACGACATAAACTCTTTTTTTGATAAGTTACATTTAAAAAAATCTTGTAATAAAAAAGGGCAGCTGATAAGGCTACCCTTTTTTAAAACCTAAAATATTTTAACGTGCTTTTCGAGTCGAATAGTTGATGTGTAAAGCAGCAGCCTTACGCAATTCTTGTTTGATCTCGGTCACGATTTGCATTTTGGTATATTCATCCACTTTGAGTGAGGTAATCATTTGTGGGATTTCGGATTCATCGCGAGCCTGACGTTCAGCCTCGATAAAATCGGGGATATCCGATACACGGGCCCACTGGTCATCAAGCTGAATTCGAGGTTCACTTCCAAATTGGGCAACATATTGCTGTATAGGAGGCCCAACATAAATAAAACTTACCAACGATTTCTTTTCCAACTTACTGATCTCGGTTGCTTCGGGAAGATGAATCTTTACCTTAAGTGTTGTTTCTCTCATGGTAGTAGTAACCATGAAGAAGAAGAGCAACATAAACACGATATCAGGCAGTGAAGAGGTAGAAATTGCAGGCATCTCTTTCGAGTCATCTTTTCTGAATTTTGACATATTATCGTCCTCCTACTTTTTTAGGTTCTGCTTCAGAAATCTTTTGCGGATAGATTACCTTAACAGCCTCTTGTTGTTCCTCCTCAAGATCGTTAAATGCTTTCCCAAACTTAGATTTGGATAAATCATCGCGTAGTTCGTTGATCGCGGCGACCAATTCATTTTGAACCTTGATGTAGGTACCATACGTTGTGCCATAATCATTCCGAAGGGAAATAACCGAACTTTTCGAGATTAACTCTACAGACCCAAAGTAAGGAACCTCTTCGACATACTTTTCCGGTAGGTTTTCTGAATTAGACGGGTTGGTGAGAAACTCCTTTGTTTTGGTTTTCAGATCTTCCACCCGGCTAATTTCACCTTCAACCATCAAGCGGTCGTAACGGTCGACCAGGACGACGAAAACATTTCTTTCCTTGATTGGAGGAGTATCTTCAACATCCTTGGGATCGATCCACTGTGGCAGTCTGCGCTCCAAGCCGCTATCGACGTCCATGGTTGTAGTAACCAAGAAGAAGATAAGCAACATGAAAGCGATATCTGCTAACGAAGCTGCGGGAACTTCGGGCACTTTTCTTTTTGCCATAGTTTTATTTTTAAAGGGTGCAAAGCACCTTAACGTTTAACCATACTAGCTGCACCAAATCCAAGCACAGATAAAATAGCTCCTCCTGCAAGGATGTAGGTAACATTCAGACCCGCCCCTATCCAACGTGATATGGTGGGGGTTAAGCTTCCGTCGGCAATAAATTTCTCAACTCCAAAGAATTGAGGAATCTCAGAGGATGCCAACATATATGAAACTAATACAACTACGCCCATCAACAGGAGAACTAACAAACCACTGACTGCTTTCGACTTATCACTGAGAGTTTGGATAATCGCAAATCCAACAGCAATAACGGCTGCAACCACAAACATTACAATTGCCCAATTGATATTTAAGGCCATAAGGTTGCGTGCTCTTTCACAGGGATTGGTTTCACTGTCAATTGAAGTAAACATAACAATAAAAAGCACCACTGAAATGGCCATTAAAACATAGAGGATAATTGAAGCTATTTTTTTCGATTTTTCCATGATCAACGATTATTTTTTAGCATTGTATTTAACAATCATATCGAGCAAGCTAATCGATGAATCTTCCATGCTATTGACAATACTGTCGATTTTTGAAAGACAATAGTTATAGAAAACCTGCAGGATCATAGCAACGATCAAACCAAATACGGTTGTGATAAGGGCAACTTTAATACCACTTGCAACCAGGGTTGGGCTGATATCACCAGCAACTTCAATTGCATCAAAAGCCGCGATCATACCGATAACCGTTCCCAAGAACCCTAGCATAGGGGCCAAAGCAATGAAAAGGGCGATCCAACTTAATCCTTTTTCCAATAAGCCTGCCTGAACACTACCATAAGAAATGACCGATTTTTCAACGACTTCTATACCTTCATCGTAACGGTCCAAACCTTGATAAAAAATGCTGGCTACCGGTCCACGGGTATTGCGGCAAACTTCTTTTGCTGCTTCAATTCCACCGTTATCCAAAGCATTTTCAATTTTCGACATCAATTTTTTGGTGTTTGTAGTTGCAAGGTTAAGATAGATAATCCTTTCGATTGAAAGCGCAAGCCCCAGAATCAGAGCAATCAATACGAACGACATGAAACTAGGCCCCCCCTCGATGAATTTTTGTTTCAATGCACTGTGCAACGATTGTCCCTCTTCGGCTGTTTTTGCTGACTCTTCAACCTGGTCAACAAATTCAGCAGCAGGTTGGGCCTGTGCAGAATCAACTTCGGCTACTTGTTCTGTAGCCCCTGCTTCATCTTGGGCTACAACGTTAGCAGGAACCCAGAATAAGAACACCGTAAGAACAGCTATTAATGCAAATAATTTTTTCATGATGCTTTTAAAATTTATTCAACAATGTTTTAAATTTATAATTAACTTCTTTTATTTTCAAACAATGAACTTAAAAAAATTGCGGAGAGAGGGGGATTCGAACCCCCGGTACCCTTTTGAGGTACACACGCTT
>CAZSIK010000062.1:4399-17257 GCA_964606515.1 uncultured Prolixibacteraceae bacterium | reverse complement strand
AATCACGTGCTCTGGCCAACTGAGCTAATTCGGCAGGTGGGTAAGCTACCTGCGTCGCACCGCTACAACCGCCTACCCTTGCTGTCTTCCAACCCTGGGGAGTTTCAGCAGGAGCTAGTCGCGCAGGACTTACCCGGCTGCAAAAGTAGAAACTTTTTCTTTACCTCAAAATTTTTTTATACTCCCTAGCCTTTTTTTTTACTTCTGCTGAATTTGCCTTTTCATGGTAAATAAAAATTAATTCAAAAGGATATCTTTGCAAATAAATATGAACGATAAAGTAAAGCAATATTTTTATTCAATGGAAAACAGCAAATCACTTTTTTGGAACCAAGCAATGAAATGGGGATTATACGTTTCTCTTGGCCTCATCGTCGTTTCTTTGGCTTTCTATTTTATGGGAAAAACCGGCCAAAGTGCCGAAGGATGGCTACAATATTTGATTTCTATTACAGGAATTATAATAGCGACGGTGGCTTATAAAAAGAACCTACCCGAGAAAGCGCCTTTTAGTTATGGCAATGCACTGGGCTTCGGCGTTTCTGTCATGCTCTTCTCTTCGATCGTTTTTGCAGTCTACACTTATATTATGTACCAGTTTATTGCTCCTGAACTGATGAATAAATTATTGATTGAAACGGAAGAAGCTTATTTAAGCTCTGGCCTCAGCGAAGACATGGTCGAACAACAAGTCAATCTGTTGAAAAACTTTATGAACCCTGGTTTACTGGCTTTCTCTCAAATATTCAACTGGGTTTTCACCGGATTAATTATTTCATTAATCACTTCTATTTTCCTGATGAAAAAAAGCCAGGGAGGTTTTGAAGAAGCAATGAGCGAACTTGATGAGGATAAATAACATGCTGGATATATCAATTGTAATACCTGAATTCAACGAAGAAGAATCGATCCCCGAATTGGTGGATTGGATCCGTAAAGTAATGAAAGAAAACCACTTCATTTATGAAGTGATCTTTGTTGATGATGGAAGCAAGGATAATTCATGGCATGTGATCAAGGAATTGTCGACACACTACAATGAAATAAAAGGCATCAGTTTCAGGCGAAATTATGGCAAGGCTGCTGCACTTCATACGGGATTTCAGCTGGCTACTGGAAAAGTAGTAGTTACTATGGATGCCGACCTTCAGGATAGTCCCGAGGAAATTCCTGAAATGTACCGCATGATTACCAAGGATGATTACGACCTGGTATCTGGCTGGAAAAAAATCAGGCACGACCCGGTGTTATCGAAGAATATCCCAAGCAAATTATACAATTGGACGGTAAGGAGAATGACGGGCATCAAGCTCCACGACATGAATTGTGGTCTCAAAGCCTACAAAAACAAGGTAGTTAAAAGCATCGAAGTGTATGGCGACATGCACCGCTTCATCCCGGTTTTGGCAAAATGGGCCGGTTACAAAAAAATTGGAGAAAAAGTAGTCAAACACCAGGAACGAAAATACGGGGTTACCAAATTTGGCTTGGAACGATTTGTTCGTGGGCCCTTAGATTTATTGTCGGTTATGTTCATCTCCAGGTTTGGGAAAAGGCCCATGCACCTCTTCGGTGTTTGGGGTAGCATCATGTTCCTGGTAGGGTTCTTTGCTGCACTTTGGGTGGGTATTCAAAAATTATATGCTGTGAAGCATGGAATCAGAATGGATTTGGTAACCGATAATCCCTATTTTTACATCGCATTGACCTCGATGATCATCGGCACTCAATTGTTTTTAGCTGGTTTTCTTGCCGACTTGACAGCCAGAAATTCTGTCGATAGAAACACCTACCAAATTGCAGAAAAAACCAATGACAATACTAGTCAATAAAAGCAACCAACAAAACTAATTTGAAAGAGGCTGTTACCAAACAGCCTCTTTTTATGATACTTAATTAACAATTTTAATGAGCTCTGAACCAGCCCCATGATCAAAGCGTAATAAACTAAGCCCACGTGGTATTTCTGACCGAGGTATAAACAAGTTACCCAAATCATATAAATGATAAGTTTTCAATTCCTGACCACTTACAGTATAAACCGAGAGGGTTTTCACCCCTTCAGGATAGTCGATTCGAAAACCCGTTTCTTCTTTCATTATTTTAATTTTTGAAAGTAAACTATTTCTTGAAAAACCCACACTTCCACCTTGTTGAATCGCTATAGTTTGCTGGGCGCCAATACTCTCCAATTTCAGGTCGAAATGGCGTGATGAATTTGGTTTTTCAAGCGCATCGAGCATAATTTTAACCGTGCTTTTCCATTCTTTTTCGTTATAGACTT
Organism: uncultured Prolixibacteraceae bacterium; assembly: GCA_964606515.1. Lineage (GTDB taxonomy): Bacteria > Bacteroidota > Bacteroidia > Bacteroidales > Prolixibacteraceae > CAZSIK01. Next base: position 14,973 of record CAZSIK010000062.1, on the reverse strand, counting down.
GATCGAAAACAGAAACATGAAGCCAATCAGGCAGAATTTCGTTCGAGATGAATATGGTATCGAAAAATGGAATGGCTTCAACGATATAAGTTCCGCCCCTTCCTGTGTCAACTACCGAGTCAGTATCGACTTCGATATAAGCATAAGCGGCTCCCTGAAGGTTAAAATACATGGTTTGCCGAAGCGTGTTCCAATAGAAAAGGGTATCATTTCCAGGAACGGTATGGTAAGAACGGCAAAAATCACCGGGAGGATTAATTTCTTCGGTACAAACACCTAGCTCAACACCAGGTAAATTAAAGCCCGACAATTCAAGAAGAAAAGCATCATTTAACTCAATATAATCCTGTTTGATAACGAATCCTTCTTCATCTTTCAGCTTGAAACCATCGAATTTCATTGTAAAGCCAACCAATTCCGACCCATCCATTACCGGAATCACATCCTCGGTTATAATCGATCGGGTGGCAATAAATTCACCTTTAATTAAACGACCCGACGAGTCTTCCTTTGCAACATAGATATCCATTGTAAAAGGGGTACCTGCTGGTGCCGAAAAAGCAAACAGATAGACATCAATCCCTTCAAAATATAGGGTTGACAGAGGTTTGTCGTACTTAACGATTAAGGTTTCATAATCCGATTCGGAAAATGCAGAAGCACCAGTTCCGAAATAATAAACTCCTTGCTTGGGCGATAGAAGAGTAAACCCATTGTCTAAATTGGCCACTCCATAATCACATAAACTATTGAATCCCAATAACGAGCCATTTCCACCCGCAATGCAATAACTATCGTAGCCCTTGTTGTGATAATCGATTCCCAAAACAAAGGTATTGCTAATTCCTTTCTCGTTAAGTGCTGTCAAAGCAGGAGAACCGTAATAACTGTTTTTAACCTTCATGGTAAGACTATCGTCATCGGAAGTAATTGTTTCGCCGGTTATGCTGTCGGTACTGCTCCACGAGTAAGAGACCCCTTCCTCGATATGAGCATTTGCCCAGGTCCACGAAGAATAGGGGGCCCCAACAATACAGGAAGAATAGTGGCTGTCCCAGTTTTCAGGAGCCAAACCCATAAATAGAGCCCCTTGCGGTTGGTTGTAGGAAGGTGATGGAGGCATCATATCGACATGGGTGTAGGTAACCTGACCAGTAAATAATTCGAACCATCCATCAGTACTGTTTACTCCCCACAAATCGGAAAAAATGGTGAGGATTCCTGTTGCGGGATCGAATTTTCCTTTTATGTCGGCCGATGATCCATACATTGTAAGTATGCCCACTTTGGATCCTTCGACATAAATTTTTTGTTCCTGAGGTATTGAAATGGTTTTCCCGTCGGCAGCCAATAATGCATATACCTTGTTTGTACTGGCTTCAGGAACAAGATTGCTGATCCACAATTTATCGGGTTGAACTGAGTCTGCTTCTATCCAGGTTTCACCTTGCACAATCCCCCCCAATACGAGACCCCCTTGCAAAAGAAAAGCCCCCGGAGCAACTGATCTCCGAGCAGTATATTTTGCGAGGATGCTTGATCCAGGTGAGTTAAACCCTCAACTAACCCAGAACTTAAGCGTTTTAATCGATCCTTCTTATAATCTCTTTTCTCTATCGGTCGCTGAGAATACGCTCTCCTGACCCGGCTTCTCGTTTCCTGTTCCTGCAACGAATTATGGACCATGCCAATATGTTTCCTTTTACCAATTTCTTCAGCGCCTGCTAAAAAACCATAAAGGATAAAAAACAGTACAATCAACTTTTCTTTGTTCATAACCAAATACTTAATGGTTTTTACTTTTTACTGACGACAAAATGACGAGTTTGATCGTTTCGATCGGTGAAACTGATCTCACGCCTCGAAATGGTAGAATAAAGCGAATAAGAACCCTCCATTGCCTTCCAAAGCACATCGACCTCGGGAACTGCCGAGGCAAACAAATCACCGTTTGAATCCCTTCCCCCTTCGACTATACTGATTGCCAATAAACCAGTCCCCGACTTTTGTAGGTTTAGTTTAAAATATGCTTCGGTAATAACCGGTTTGGTAGAAATCAAAAAACTATTCCCAATCAGGTTATCAAAAGAAAAAGCCATAAAATCGAAATTTCGTTTCCCTTTATACTGTTCTCTGAACCTGCGTGCCACATTGCGCATAGGTTCCAAATAATGAGCCGAGGTTTGGGTCGTATCGAATACAAAAGTATTTCGCTTATCCATAAAGAAATCGAGTATCGAAGGCCCCACGAAAAAAGTGCCCTTATCTTCATGTGAAATCACTTTATCCCTCGCACTATTGAGGTAAAACGACTTTACCTTTTTCTTTTTGGATGTGGTATATTCAGAATAAAATCGAAACCCCTCGCTTGTAAGAATAAAGGGAATCGAAGCAGAACTGCCATCCGATATATCGATCAATTCAAAAACATGGGATGCGCCGTTATACGCAAGGACAGTATCATTTCCCTCCACCAGGAAAAGCGAGGCTGAACCGAAGATTTCAGAATCGATCTGATCGAGCGAGGCAAAATATTCAGGCCAGGGTTGATTTTTTTCGAAGGGCAACAGCATGATTTGAGTTCCCCGTTTTTTTCCTTTAAGTTCGATTAACGTATCTGACTGCGACACAACAATGAATTCATAATCTCCTCCAAGTCCATAGCCATCAGGATCAACTGGATCGGAAAAAAGGTGCAGAACCTCGTTGTAAGTATCGAAGGTCAATACCGGACCATTATCGCTAATTACATTGAAAGTACTCTTTGCTTCAGTATAAAAATTTCCAAGAAGCTCATTTTTTGAGGCCACCAGTACATCTCTGTTTGCATTAAACTTAAGCAAAATGGGATAACCTGGGCTCTCGGCAGTGGCAAAATATTCCATAAGCCAGCCATCGGGAGCCGAAATCAACAAACTATCGATTTTCCCAAGGGTGTTATTGAGTCGTTCAGAAGCCGTCTCGGTAAAGAGGTCTTGTTCCTCCTTCAAACATCCAGCAAGAGAAAGCAGTAAAACGCTCAAAACTAAAATGATAATCTTTCTCATATCGGCAATATTAAAGCGTTTGATCAAAGAAGTGTTCATCGATATTCTGTTGACGGAGCAATATTTGTTGTCTCATTTTAAGAAGATCGATCTGCCATTTTTCATTAAGCCAATCACTACAAACCCGCAGCTTTTGCATGATCCTATCGGCCCCGTCCTGCCCTGCCATTTCAAGGATTGAATTCCATTGGGCATTGCTTTTTACCAAATAATTAGCGATGGTTTCAACAAAATCTTCGCGAGCCTGGCTGCCAGCATAGGGTGAAATAAAACCCAGTTGAGCAGCTTCTTGAGTACTTCTGTATTGCCATCCCATTGGGGAATATTTTCCAGCCGCGAGCGATTCGAAACTTTTGGGATAACTCTTGGTTTGATGAAGGATATGCATAAATTCGTGATGCATTGTTTTGAAATAGAACTCATTCATATTCTCGGTATCGGAATAGTTGAGATTGTTACAATTGTACAAAGTAATCTTGATCCCCCCTTCGGCTTCACCCAATTTTATAGTTGATGAATTCGGATTATACGCCGGGGAACCGATCAGATGAATGATCCGTGGGCCATAATACTTAAGGAATTCTTTATCGACCATGCTGGCATACACATCGAACCAAAGGTATTTAACCAGCTGGGCCAATTTTTTCGATTGTTCGAGTGAAGCCGGGACCAGGTTGTATTGCAAATCAGAGCCAACATCTTCCATTTTATATTGAAACGATAAGTTGTAGGGATCAGTAAAATTTTGGTTCAACCACACATCAAAATTATAGGTCGATGATGTAGGATCAAGGGTTTTCTGATCGTTAAAAATCGATTCGGTAAAATCATCGTCTTGAGAGCAGCTCATCAATACACTAAAAAATAATCCGATGAGTATTGCTTTTATCAAATTGGTGTTCATGTAATTATCGAATTATAGGTTTTATTTCGCTTTTATCCACAGGGGCAGTTTTGCCAGGATTGGGCTCTATTCCGGCAGCAACTACATCCTGTGGAATCTGTATTGCCTTTCGTAAGTCGTTCCATTTCAGCACATCTTTTTCTTTGCTGCCGATGTAATGGGTAATTTCAATTCCATAGCGTTTGATGTCGAACCAACGCAAGCCTTCAAAAACGGTTTCAATCCTGCGAAAGTGCAGGATACACTGAACAATGGGAGCCTGTTCGTCGGATACCACAAAGCGGCTACTCATTTTTGAAGCATTCAATGGTTTTACCACCCAACTTCGGCTGGCAGTATAAAAACTCAGAATCTTATCTTCGGTAAGCGTTTGGGTAATTTTATGGGAACGGCACCAACGATTCAGGTCTTCAATTGCTTCTTCTTTTCGGTTCAGAAAAAGCAACGCTTCGGCCCGGCAAAGGAGGGTTTCGTCGGTAGTAAACTCAGTTCTCACGATATGGGCAAAACCAATGCCGGCAATTTTATCGGAATATTCGAACAGCTCGCCTACTTTGGAACAAAAAACCCCGAATTCCTGATCGTAAGTCCACCACCACCCGTTTGAGAAGCAAGGTGGCCAACCGCTCCAGTTGGGTCCTCCTCCTGCCAACGCAGATTTGGCCGTTCCGTTAAATGCGTAACGGGTCGAAATGAAAGTCCTGAAAAAAGTCGAATAGGTGGGCAGCAACAAAAGGTTAGCTGGCTCGGTTTCATTGAAGTAGGCATATGTTTCTTCATCGGAGTTGTTATAAATCGTGTTCCAATCCCGAAGACGGGATTCAGGTGTGCTGCCCAACACTTTACCGGCATGCTCAACAACTTTTTCATAATCGCGGGTATACAGATAGAAGCGGGCGGCAAAAGCATGGGCGGCGGCTTCGTTGAAATGGTATTTCGGAACGGTATAATGATCGTCGTTGATTAAGCCCACTCCAGCTTCCAAATCAGCTTTAATCATCTGATAGACATCAGAAACAGTCCCACGATCGTAAGCGGCGGTTACTGTAGTTTCTGGTTCGGTAATGTAGGGAATACCCAGATCATTTTTGCTGGTTTCGTAATCTTTAAAAGCCTGGCAAAAAACATTTGCCAGGATAAAATGCCCGTATGCCCGACAAAGGAGAGCTTCACCTCTTTGGGCATCGAGGTTCAAGAGCGAGTCGCCGTTGTCAATTCCATCGATCGACTGTAATACCTGATTTGCTGTAGCTATGGCTTTATAACATTGTTCCCAAACCGAGAAAGGGCTGTCGGTATCCGAAGAAGAGGAAACCGGGTCCCAAGTAAAGATTTCGTCGTGCATCCGTTCAAAGCTCGACAAATTATTCCCTATACTAACTTCTGGAGAATTGTTATCGACAAAATTATCGGAACTTAACTCAGTCAATACCGAAATATTACAATTAGGATAAGCAGAAACCAAAAGTTTTGAAAGTTGGTCTGCAGAATTTAATGTAGTTCGGTTATCGGGCATCTGGTCGAGAAAATCGTTACAAGCACTGCATGTAAGTCCCAAAACCAGCATCCAAAACAATATTTTTGAATAGTTCTTCATGTTCATCCAAATTTGTTTCATTATAATATTCCCAGGTTAAGCGTAAAGGTAAACTGCTTAGGCATAGGGGTAGCCACCCCTCCACTGTTAAAAAACTCAGGATCCTGACCATTCAATTTTTTATCGGCATAGAATAAAAACAAGTTAGTAGCCTGAAATTTCAGCGATAAATTATTGATTTTAATGGGTTTTATCCATTTCTCAGGAAAACTATACGCCAGCGAGATTTCTTTCATCCGCACAAAATCGCCCCGTGCAATGCGTTGGGTCGAGTAATTATAGGCATTATACGCATACGATAATGAGTTGTGGTTTTGCACCTGCCTGCGGCTTGCAATTACTGGAACAGGAGTTATTCCTTCATCACCCGGGATCATCCAACGGTTTTTAAACTCTTTAGGCATGGAAGCCAGATCGGAATACTGGGCCCTGAATACCGGATCCAAACGAACCACGTTTCCCATTGAATACGTGATAAAAAAGTTCAATACAAAATTTCCATAGGAAAAGCGGTTTCCCAAGCTTCCTGTAATGGTGGGATCGGTTGGTCCTTCATATTGTAAAAAATCGAGGTCCTCATATTCCTGGAAATCGATGTCGGTAATGGTGGTTTCGCCATCCTGATTGGTAAATGTAGGCAGGCCTTCCTCGTTAAGCCCCTGGAAGGGAATCGAAAAGAGCGACCTGACGGGATAATCTTTCCGGGCATAGCCTTCACCCGATATTAAGGTGATCACGTTAGAGCGCGAATCAAGTTCGGTAATGATATTCGTTGCATGGGCAAAAATAAAATCGGTAGACCATTTAAAATTTTGTGTTTCAATATTTCTTGTCGATAAAGAAACCTCTACCCCATTCGATTTCATTGAAGCCACGTTGGCATATTTGGCAATTTCTCCCCCCACTCCCTGGGTATAGATTAATCCGATCAGGTCGAAGTTTTGCCTGAAATACACATCGCTGGCCAGGTTAATTCGGTTATTGAAAAACCCAAGATCGATTCCAACGTTCAACTCATGTTTTTTCTCGTAAGTAAGTTCACTATTCTCGAGCCCATCGATAAACAAACCCGATTCGGTTACATTAGCAGTGGGCCTCCATGGATTTGAACTCAGGATAACCACATTAGAATTCGAAACAAAGGCAGGACCACGATCGGCCGTTAAAGAATAGGAAGCTTTCAGGGTAGCATTCGAGAGCATAGTACCGAGTACAGGGGCAAACCAACTTTCCTCGTGTGCATTCCAGGCTCCCGAAACATTCCAGGTAGGCAACCATCGGGCCGAGCGTGATTTACCCAACTTGTTAGAACCCTCGTAGCGGCCAGTAAGATTAAGCGTATACCGGCGGGCATACGAATAGGTCATCGAAGAAAAGAAAGCCAGGTTCCGGCTGTAAGTCCATGTGTTGCCATAGTATTCGGAATTTTCTTCCTTGCCTTGTTTGAACACGGTATAGTCGTAAAAAGGAATCCCTCCATTATCATATTGATATCCCCAGCCTCGAAACCAGGCTCTTTGCCGGTCGACTGCACTGCTTTCGGCTCCGGCAAATAAATTGAAAATGTGAGTTTCCATTAATGTCGAATTGTAATTGACGGTAGCTCTTAAATCACTGCTTTTCATTGAATGATGGGTAAAGGTATAGATTCCACCCACGGGCAGCACGGTTTCAGGAAGGGCGCCTTCCACATCGGGATCGGTATAAAGCAACGGGTTAGCTTCCCTGATTGTGGCATCTTCTTCGGGCAGGATTCCAGCACGATACGCTTGGGCCTGGTTGGACCGATCTTTAATATTATGCTCCTGTCCTGCGTTTTGGTATTTAAAAGCAGCCAGGAAGTTGACATCAAGACCTCTGATGATTTTCCAGTTTACTTCACCCTGGAATTTCACATCGCTCACATTCAGATCGATATAATTATTTTCAAGTTCATGAAAGATATTGAAATCGGCATAATTTCTACGGTAATAAGCATTGGGATCGAGGGTTCTTGAAGTATTCAACGCGAAACTGTATGGGTTGATATCGAAATCGCGCTTAACTTCACCGCTTACCACATCTACTTCCTGGCCCAAAGTTCCGGGGGCTTGTTGTTTCCGGTACGATCCACTTGAAAGAATAGAAAAAGTGAGGTTTTTAAACACTTTATACGATGCATTTACATTGGCGGTATACCGGTTTACCTTGCTCGATCGGGTCCATCCAGGGTCTTTCATTACCGACAAGGACCCATAAAAACTGGCCTTATCGGTTCCCGATGAAATGCTAAGGGCATGGTTTTGCATGATGCTATTCTGAAAAAGCCTGTCGAACCAATCGGTATTCCGGAATTCGGCCTGGCGCAAATAAGCAGATATCGCGGTCTGGGAGTTCTCGAGGCCATAGGTACCATCGCCATTATACTGATCGAGAAGGCGGTACATTTTTCCATACACGCCGCTGTTTGATGCATTCGACAAGCTGGTAAATTCGAGCCAGCCTTTTTCTTCCATTTCTTTATATATTCCCATTTGTTGCTGGGAATTCAAAATATTAAAATCTGAATACGAAGGCTTTAAACGTGTAGTTAATTCAGAAGTATAAGTTAATTTACTGGTGCCAGCTTTGCCTTTTTTAGTCGTGACCACGATAACCCCTGCCATGGCCCTGGCTCCGTAAATCGACGTAGCCGAACCATCTTTCAGTATTTGGAAGCTTTCAATGTCATCGGCATTCATTCCAGCTATTGAGGATGCAATAAGGGTTTCAGCATTCCCCGACGAAAGGTCGTCGCTCGAAATATCAAGGGCATCTTCCATCACCACCCCGTCAACTACCCAAAGCGGTTTAGAGTTACCATAAATTGAAGTGGCCCCGCGCACCCTGATTTTTGGTGCTGTACCAAAGGTACCCGAAACATTCTGCACCGACACCCCAGCAGCCCGTCCTTCAAGTCTGCGACTTACATCGGCCACGCCATTCAGTGCGGTTTGGTCGGCATCGAGTTTGGACGCTGCCCCTGTAAACAAGCGTTTATCGACCCGTTGCATCCCTGTAACTACAATTTCACCCAACTGTTGGTCGTCGGATTCCAAGAGTATTTTCATGTTGTCGGAAACAGTTAGGGTTTGGGATTTCATCCCGATATACGATACCGTAATTTGCTGTCTGCTGGAAGGAACTGAAAACCTAAATTTTCCATCAACATCGCTTACAGTACCCATTGATGATTCGCCAACAACAGTAATGGTGGCTCCAATAATGGGAAGGCCATCATCGGCAGAGTTAACGGTACCCACAACCATCCTGGTTTGTGCATAAATTGTGGGGACTAGAAGTAATAACCAAAGGCAGGTTAGAATGGATTTCATAAGAATAAAGTAAAAACGATTTCTCATAAGTTCTGTTATTCAAAAACTTGTTCGTTTTTTAATATTCATTCACGTTGATCATGATTTAAAAAAATCAAAGAAAGGAGAAAAAAACAACCAAGTTTTGGATAGGGGTAAAAATAACGAATTATTAGTTGTAAGCACCCAATTTATGAATCAGGTGAATTATATTTCCTATTTTTAGTGTAAGCATTGAGTTTATGAAAAAAAAAACGTCTCGGTTTCGAGACGTTTTTTTATTCAAACCTTAAGATTATTCATCGTCCGAAAATCCAGTATATCGGTAACCCGAGATACGGTAGGCAGCATAGCCGTATTTTGCAGGATATTCGTCATCACTGAACGAAACGGTAAAAACGATACTGTCGGCAGGCGAGCCACTCGGGGTTTTAGTTGCCCCTAAGAGTATCTTTCCATTGGAAATGTTCACTTTACAATCATAACTTTCGTTTTGAACATCGTTGCCTTGAAAAGTCAGTGCATTGATATCTGCATTGATTTTTACAATAAAATCCCAAAAAGTTCCTTCATCATTAATGTACAATTCAGATGGAGAGTTTGAAGTCGTATTGTAAGTAATAAGATGGAAACGACCTACGCCAAACAGATCGGCATCTTCGAAAACCACATTTCCACTTTCGTCGATGGCATCGCCTTTAACATACCAATCACCGGCTAATTGTTCAACTGCTGTACCACCTGGTTCAATATCTTCCTGGCATCCCGCCAAAAACAATACAGCAGCTATACTTAACAATAATATTGAATATTTTTTCATAGCGTTTTTCATTATTTATTCAATTGGATATAGAAAGTCATAGCACTAGCATAATCTACCTCCCAATAAATCGATTTTTTAGCAGGATCGTAAACCGCATTGGCCATTTTATCGATTGAGTCGCCCCAACCATTTATATGGCTCGACAATAATTCGATTGTGTTATCCGCGTTCAGTTTGATGTATCCGAACATGGCATAATTAACACCGTATTTAGCTCGTTTATCGTAGTAGCCTGCAAAAAAATCGCTAACGAAAAATATTCCCGGAGCGGCTTTAGTGATATCGCAAGTATACCCTGAGAACGAGGTTTTAGTAGCCTTGTTATACAAGCGATAGGATTCGGCTCCCAAGGTATAGGTTCCCGAGATATCGGTTTCAATACTTGGATCACAAACAGCAACAGTACGGGAGATGGAACTAGCAAAACCATCGACATTGGTTGCTGAATAAGTGAGGGTATAAATACCGATACTATTTGCATCAACAGTTCCATCAACAACAACCGATGAAGTTACATCTTTGTCACCTTCCATCGCAACAACACCAGGGTCGCTAAAAGCACTTCCAACAGGCACCACCATAACAGCATCGCCTTTCAATTCGTAATTAATAAAATAGGTGATTTTAGAGGTATCTTCGGTTGTTATTTCATTACAACCCGCAAATGCAATCAGGCTGCTAATAAATAATAAACTATATATTATCCTTTTCATAACATTGTTATCTTTAAAGTTATTCTATTTGTTATCCCACCAAACAGGTGTAGTAACTCCCTTCTGATCAGGGGTATTGTTATTCAGATTTACGGCTGTTTCAGGGAAAGGAACCCTTTTAACCACCCCTCCGTTTTCGATATAATTTACCATTGGAA
>CAZSIK010000062.1:0-4358 GCA_964606515.1 uncultured Prolixibacteraceae bacterium | reverse complement strand
TCGTCGGCCAGAATATCGGATGCATTCCGAGCCGAAAATTTGGGTATGTCCAAACGACGGATTTCAGTCCAGGCTTCACCATGGTTGACCATGCAAAGGGCAACCCATTTTTGCATCCCAATCAATTCCATTTTTCCTTCGGTCGATGTAGCTTTGTCCCAAGCAAGATCATCGGTTGCCAGGAAAGCAGCTGCACCATCAACTCCATGGAGAGAGAAATTAGCTTGAACAGCAGCTTCGTAAGCCGTTTTGGCTGCGGCATCGCTACCAAAACGCAATTGTGCTTCGGCCACAAGGAAATTCAATTCAGCCAGGGTAAACAAATATACAGGAGTGGTTGCCGTAATTACCGGATAACTGTAATCTTTATTTTTTGAACCAACCATCTTGGTTTTGCTCCCGGGAATCAACCCCTTATGTACACTACCATTGATCGATTTATCGAAAAGTGAAGAAATACGTGGGTCGCTGGTTGCTTTCAGATAAGAAATAATGGGCAAGGCAGCAATATTGTTTACGGTACTTAAACCCGATCCGCTTAAATTGCATTCAAACCAAGGATTTCTTTTAGTTGCCTCATCAAGATAAACATCCATTTTAATATCCTGTGAGAAGTAGATAGAACCAGAATTGATTAGTTCCATGATTTTGCCTGCATTGTCTTCCACATAGGATGAACGCATCAACAATTTGAATTTCATTGCATGAGCAAATGCCATCCACTCACCTGCATCGCTACCAAGCCACATATCGGCTGAAATTGGTGAATTTTCGGTAACCCCTTTGGCCAAGGCTTCATCGATTTCGGCAAGCAACTGGGTATAGATCTCTTTTCCACCGTCCCATTTGGGCATAGGGAATTCACTTCCTTTCAATGCTTCACTGTAAGGTGCCTGGTCCATCATATCGACTAGTATTTGATACACATACACCCTGAGAACTGCTGCCACCAGATAATCGCCCCACAACTTTTCTTCTTCTGCCTGTTTTTTTACAACCTGCAAATCGGATAAAGCGCCGGCATATAAATCCCTGTAAGGACGATCGAAAAACGATTGCAGAATATTGTATTCAGCAAGGTTATTATATTGGTTTGCTTCAACAGCCTGGTCCCAGTATTGGGCAAAGAAACCGCCATAATTGAAGATCGTTTCACCTAATTTTGCGGTGATGAAGTTCTGCGCCGAAGGTATAACCAATGAATTGGGTGCCTCGGATGGATAGTTCGGATCCTTGTTTACATCCAAATAGGAATCACAAGCAAATGAAATCCAAACCAATACGAATATATAAACTATTTTTTTCATCATTATCCAATTTTTAGAATTTTACTTTCAAGTTGAAACCGAATTTCCTGGTGGTCGGATTTGCCGAGAATTCACCGTATTTTCCTGCCAGGTCGTTCCCGTTAGTCGACACTTCAGGGTCGATAAAGGTATTCGATTCGGGGGTCCATAACAATAAATTATTACCGAAGCAACTAATTTGAATTTCTTCGATTCCCTTAATTTTTGCCATTAAACTTTTAGGCAAGCTATAACTAAGGTAAACCGAGCGCAGTTTGATAAACGATTTATCGATAAGAAAATCTGAATTCATATTGGTGGTTCCATTGGCAAAATACTCGCCGATATTGGCAACACTAATGGGAACCGTGTTGGGTGAAAAAGTACCATCGCCATTATCGACAACCGATCCGGGAATGATGAATGGATTACGGTCGTTATAGGTGGTTTGGATGGCATTCCCCACAAAATAGTTGATGTCTTTGGTTCTGGAGAACATCAAACCTCCCTGCCTGATATCGAAATCAAAGCCCAGGGAAAGTTCTTTGTACGACAGCACATTTGAGATCCCCATTTCATAATCATAATCCATCTTTCCAATGTATTCCATCTGATCGGATTGCTGTGGCAAACCATTAGTAGAATTCACGATGAGGTTTCCTGAAGGATCTTTCTTCGCGGTATACGTTTTAAAACCAATAGGCAAACCAACTTGTGCAACAAGATAATTATCGGCCAAACCACCCAAACTGGTTTCACCACCCAGTTCTTCGGGCAACGAAACAATCTCGTTTTCATTTTGGGTATAGGTCCAGTTAATGCTCCATTTAAATTTTTTACCATCGATTGGTTTTACCCCTACCAACAACTCGATCCCCTTGTTGCTGATTTCACCCAGGTTCGTGTTCTGAGCGGTATAACCTGAAGCAGGGTCCATATTCAGACTGAATATTTGCTTATCGGAAAGACGACTATAATAAGCTGCATCAATACTGATCCTTCCTTTGAACAAGTCGATATTTCCTCCGAATTCGTATTCTGTAGTAATTTCTGGGCTTAAATTAGTATTTCCCAACACATTCCCTAAAGTGAAGGCATTTAACCCACCTAGCGGAAAGCTGTTTTCACTGAAGGTGGTGCTTGCAGCACTCTGGGCATAATAAGGATCAATCATGTATTCGCTGGCATCGTTACCTGTTTTCCCGTACGCCAGGCGAATCTTCCCGAACGATAAGATATCGGTAACCGACTGGGGCAATAACTCTGTAAATACAAAGCTTAAGGTGGTACCTGGATAGAAAAAGCTATTATTTTGTATGGGCAAGGTCGAAGACCAGTCGTTACGAGCCGATAAGGTCAGGAACAACATATCTTTAAAACCAATTTGTGCTTCTCCAAAAACACCCACCAGCCGACGGATTGATTCACGTTCCGAAACGCTTGGGGTTGACCCCGAATTGCTCAAATTGTAATAAGTTGGAATATCAAGGCCTGTAACCGAACTTGAAAGGCTTGAAAAAGTTCTTTGGTTAATATTTGCTCCTAATAAGCCACTTACATCGAACAAACCGTGTTTTTGATTGTAGTTCAACAAGAATTCATGGTTTAGTTCCATTCTCCTTGACATATAACGGCTTACCAGACCATCCTGATCGATTTGCCCTTCATTGGGAGTTCCCTTGGTACCGGTAATCCTTGGAATTCCTATTTTATTATGATTTTCAGACACATCAAGGCCTAAACGGTAGGTTGCAGTCAGGCTTTTCAAGATGTTATAATCGGCCTGGAACTTACCAAATAATTTTCTTTGGTTGAAAGAGTTTTCCACTTTTTCGATCAGCCAATAGGGGTTCGTAATCCCATAAGGAGTATAGAAATAATCGAGTGTATTGAAAGGATCAGTAAGATCGGCCATGCTCACGATACTGATATCGCGGGGCACCTGGTATAAGGAGTTGATGATGGTCAAACCCTGTCCGGTGGGAGCAAAATTATTGGTTTGATCGGCATAATTGATCGAAGTAGAGATCTTTAAACCTTTCACTTTATAGCTTCCCCTGAAAGAGAAAGTGTATTTATCGTAAGTATCCACATTGGATGGGATAAGGCCATCGTCGCTTAATTGCGAGAGTGAAACAAAGAAATCGGAATTTTCACTGGCCCCGTTAAATGAAACACTATTAGAATAGCGGAACCCAGTTTCGAAGAAATCTTGAAGATTTTCCTCCTGTGGAAGATAGGGTTTTAGTTTTTGGCTATTGTTGTAAACATTACCCCAAAGTTGTAAGGAACCATCGAAGCGTGGCCCCCAGCTTCCGTTTTCATTTAGAGTATGGGCACCATCCCAACCCATACCAAATTCGTTTTGAAATTGTGGCAAACGCAGGATGGTTGCGTATTGCAAACCACCATTGTATTCAACACCAATACCTTTATCTTTTCTCTTTCCCGATTTTGTCGTAATTAAAATTACCCCATTTGCAGCACGGCTACCATAAAGCGCCGTTGAAGCTGCACCTTTTAAAACAGTCATTGTTTCAACATCGTCAGGGTTTACCAAGTTAGCTGCATTACCATAATCGTATCCGTTATTCAACCAATCGCTCGATGAAGCGGAAGAGTTGTTCATAGGTACGCCATCTACAATAAATAAAGGTTGGTTGCTTCCTCCCAAAGAGGTGATACCCCTTATGATAATTGAATTCGATGATCCGGGGTCTCCTGCTGTTGAAGAAATTTGTACCCCGGCAATTTTTCCGCTTAATCCGGAAATAACATCCGACCTCCTGGTTTCAGTCACATCCGATCCATCGACAGAAGCGGAGGCATATCCCAACGATTTTTTCGACCGTGAAATCCCCATTGCAGTTACAACTACCTCGTCGACTGAAATGTCAGCTTTTCTCAAAACTACAAGATAATTGTTTTCTGTAGCGATGTTGATCTCCTTGGTTTCCATCCCCACAAATGAAAAAATCAGGATTTTTCCATCGGAAGGTACGTTAAGCGAGAATTTCCCATCCACATCGGTAACAGTTCCAATAGAAGTACCTTTTACAACTACTGAAACCC
>CAZSIK010000061.1:11515-17407 GCA_964606515.1 uncultured Prolixibacteraceae bacterium | reverse complement strand
GCGGGCACAATAAAGCAGAAAAAACAAAAAAATGTAACTATCCTGATCATGTTTCTCCCCCTGTTAAAAAATGGCGACATCACTGGTCTTAAAATTAAACAAAAAAATACAACCCAAAACAGAATTCCACTTTTTGTAATATTGTATTTTGACTGAAAAAAAAAAGCTTTACGCCTGATCAATTTATTTAATTTAATAGAATTATATAATTATCATTTCGCTGTTTTACTGAATCATACAACGTTTATTTTCTAGTATAAGGGCCAAATTCGCATATTCAATTTTATAAATAAAAAAGGGGTACACCTCCTTTTGCAGTCTATTTTGTTTTCTTTTTTGTCCGATTTTATTCTAAGTTCAATTTCACTTTCCCTACGCATTTAAAAAATTTACGGGGAGAAAATAATGCGTTTAATTTGTCTTTTAGTCGTGGTTTTTGATTTGTTTAATGAGAAATTCATGTCCATACTTTTCTTGAACTTGTCTGATCTGTACTTTAGGAACACCTTCCTATAGAATACTTTTATTGTTTTGATGCCCACGCGTGTAAAACGCCTTCTGATGCAACCAACTACCCTGTTGTTTGATTTTTTATACGAGAAAACCTGATAATAAACCTAAAAACGATATGCTTATGGATTAGAACAGAAGAAATAAATCAGAAAAGAAAAAACCTTTTCAAGCCTTCAGTTTACTATGCATTTCTGTTAGAAACGCGATTAGGAAATAAAATAAATAAACACATTAATTAAACATTATGATTGAAATCATTAACCTAACTTTCCGAAAATTCAGAGAACAGGAAAAGCGGGCATCATTGATTAAGAGCTTGATCATTATACCCATGCTCATTATGATTGCCCAGTTCATCGCATTGAACTCATTTGCCCAGCAACAAGGAACACGGGCCATCAACGGGAAAATAACCGATAATACCGACATGCCCCTTCCTGGTGTTACAGTGGCAGTACAGGGAACCACGATAGGTACGGTATCGGACGAGAACGGGGCTTATACCATCAAGGTTCCCCAGGGATCGAATCTCTTGATCTTCTCTTTTATTGGTATGCAAAGCCAAACCATCGATGCAACAGGCCAGTCGGTTATCAACGTCGTTCTGTTGGCCGAAACCATTGGCATTGAGGAGGTAGTGGCAGTAGGGTATGGTACTGTTTCAAAGAAGAACCTGACCACCTCCATTTCAACGGTAAATACGAGTGATATTCCAAAATCGGCCAACAGCAATATGTCTCAACTCTTGTTGGGAAGGGCAGCCGGTTTGCAAGCCATGGCTACAAGCGCCCAGCCAGGGGGAAATGTGAACATCTCGATACGTGGCGCTGGCAATCCAATTTATGTAGTCGATGGTGTGGTGATGCCAGGAAACTCTTTGGAGTCGGGTTCAGGAGGTACAACTACCGTGATCCCTTCATCGATCGATCGTGGCGGACTTGCCGGCCTTAATCCGGAAGACATCAAATCGATCGAAATTTTAAAGGATGCCTCGGCTGCAATTTACGGTATCGACGCAGCAAATGGGGTAATCCTGATTACAACTAAAAAGGGAAAAGAAGGCCCGTTGAAAATTACCTATGATGGCAGCCAGTCGGTTGTTCAGAATTACCCTTATGTCGATCCGTTGAACGCAACCGATTACATGACCCTGGTAAACAATTTCAGCAAGGAACAATATCTGTACAATAATAAAATGGGGATTTTCGGCACAAAACCATACGATGAAAAGTGGACCGCGCCCTTTTCAACCCAACAGATTGCCGAAGCCAAAACTGCGAATTGGAAAGAGGAGATCCTGAAAAATGGTAGCATTTCAAACCACAACTTAGTGATTAACGGGGGAAGCAAGAATGTAAATTATTATGTATCCGGGAATTATTTCATGCAGGAAGGAACCGTTTCAAACTCAAGTATGGAGCGCTTTTCATTACGAAGCAATGTGGAACTTCAGCTATTCCCGTTCTTAAAACTAGCTACTACAGTAAATGCCAACCGGAACAACTACGTCAATTCGTCGGTTGGAGGAACCTCAGATGGGCGTGGATCGCAAGCTGCCGGTTCTCTTACTTCCGCGCTTTCCTATCCATCGCACTTACCCATTAAGAATGAGAAGGGTGAATACACCCAATACCTGAACATTCCCAATGCGGTTGCCATGCTGGAAATCGACGACAACACAAAAACAGAAGGCCTTTATCTGAACTTTATTGCCGATATCGATTTGATAAAAAATACCTTAAAAGCAAGGCTGTTGTACGGCAACAACAAGGACAATACAAAACGTTCGGTATACATTCCTTCAAATGTGTACTTCGACCAAATGTATAAGTCGAGAGGAAACCTGGCAAATGACAGTCGGGAAGACCAGACCCTGGAGGCGACCTTAAGCTTCACAAAATCAATCAAAAATATATTGTCGCTTGATGTGGTTGCCGGTCTGGGTAAGTATTTAAGAACGGGCGACCGGCTCAGTATTGCCTACGATGGCCAACACGATGCAATTGCAAACGACAACATCAGTGCAGCAAGCGGGGTATATAAACCTGAATCGAATCGGTATGAAAATGAAAAAAGGTCTCAGTTCATTCGGGCCAACTTCGATATTCTCGATCGTTATGTTCTGGCCACTACGGTTCGTCGCGATGGTACCGACAAGTTTTTCCCGGACAAGAAATATGCGGTTTTTCCATCCGTGTCGATGGCATGGAAAATCTCGAACGAAAGTTTTCTTAAATCGGTTAAATGGATCGACCTGTTAAAATTAAGGGCAAGTTACGGTGTAACAGGAAGCGATAACCTTGGCACTACCTTGTACGGCACATTCCAGCCTTACAGTCGTGTTACCTTCAATGAGGCTACTACCCAATATATTCCTATTACCCAAAGAGGATTAGATTACCCGAATGTTAGCTGGCAAAAAACAACGATGCAAAATGTCGGCATCGACTTTTATGTATTAAAAAACCGGTTATCAGGAAGTTATGACTTATTCAGCAACGATATTACCGATATGCTCGGATCGGCTAATACAGCACCTTTATCGATGTTTGGTACCTATCCTATAAATGGGGCTCATCTGAAACGATCGGGTTGGGATGCCAACATTAGTGCTGCAATTGTTAAATCCCAGAATTTTGTCTGGAATACTTCTGTAACCGCATCAAAATACAATGCAATCTGGGTGGAAAGAATGCCAAACTACGATTTTAATCAGTTTGAATTACAAAAGGATGCTCCGGTAAATGCCCGGTATTTTTATAAAACGAATGGTATTATCAATGCCGACAAGAGCAATATGCCCGCTACCCAGCCCGAAAATGCCCGTTTCCCCGGCTATCCTATCTTAGTAGACAAAAACAATGATGGTGCAATTACTATTGATGATATTTATATGACGAACGAGGTGCCTGACATCTATTTCGGTTTTGGAAATACCTTCACTTATAAAAACTTCGATTTGGATATTTTCTTGTATTCACAAATTGGCGTTAACAAATACAATTATGCCTTAGATTGGGCGCATGGTGCGAACCTTGCCAACCAGGTACAAAATTCAAACGAGTATGCAAAAAGGTTATGGAATTCAGAATCGAATCCTGACGGAACCATGCCCGGCATTGCCTGGAACCTGGCCTCGGTAGCTTTACCGGGCAGCGCGGGTACCGACATCAACTTCCAGGATGCTTCTTTTGTAAGGGTACGCAACATCTCATTAGGATATAATGTTGGTAAATTAGGTAGTTACATTGGCAATATCCGTATTTATATTGATGCCCAGAACCCGATGACATTTACAAAATTTGAGGGTTTTGACCCTGAAGTCCGAAGTGGGGGAAACTATAAAGGTGGGAAAGCCGAATATCCTCAAACCATGACTTTTTCTGCAGGATTGAGAATTAGTTTTAATTAAAATTACTATGAAAACGATGAAAAATAGAGTAATAGCTGCAATAATCATAATATCTTCTTTATTTGCAGTAAGTTGTGAAGATAACTTCGAGCCCAAAATCTACGGTAGCCTCTTTACCAATAATTTCCCGAAAACAGAAGCTGACTTCGAAGCCTACATGATGGCTTGTTACCTTCCTTTTTCGGTCAATTGGGAATATTATTTAACTGATGCCAAACAGCATAGTTTTTATGTTTCTGAGAGTGGTATCATGAGAGTGCTTGATGTTACCACCGACCTCAGCAATGCTTGGGAAATTGGCACCTGGGGAGGTGCATGGACTTTACTTTCAAAGGCCAGCTATACCGATTGCGTGTACTATGGCCGAAGTACAGGTGGTAATCCATCGCATTTTGAGAAGGTCAGGGAGATTACCCGTTTTACCCAGATCATTGGTGACATTCAAAAAACCGACTTGCTCACAAGCGAGAAAAAGAATGCATTAACAGGTGAAGCCCGTTTGTTAAGGGGTTTAATGATGTATTATCTCCTGCATATTTACGGCCCTGTTCCGGTAATTCTTGATCCTGCTTTGGTTGGAAATATTGATGCTGAGCAGAATGTGGTGCGGCCTACATTGGAACAAATGTCGCAGTGGATTACTGAAGACTTCGAATTTGCCGTTGCCAATATGCCAAAAACCCAAACTAAGGGACGGTATACTGCCGATTATGCAAAATTTTGCCTGATGCGCCATTGCCTGAACGAGGGATCGTACATGACCGGTTACTACGACAAAGCGATCGCTATGTACAACGAATTAAAAACAGCAGGATACAGCCTTTACCGTGCCGGAGGAAAAGATGCCTATGCCGACCAGTTCAAGCAAGCCAATAAATTCAATGTTGAAGTAATTGCAGCCGTATCCACCTCCGCTAAGGGCGATGGTACCGCGGCAAATGGCAACTTTAATCCTACATCATGGTATGTGCTACCTTGGGATGTATCGAAATATCAGGATCCTGAAAAAACAATTCCTTCTCCGTTCTATGCCCAAGGTGGCGGATGGGGGCAATGTTTTAATGCTTCTCCAAAATTCTACGATACGTTCGAACCGGATGACAACCGCAAAAATACGATCCTCACCTCGTATGTGAGAAACGATTTTAAACTGGTTACCCGAAATGATATTGGTAATTTATGGTCGGGTTTCATTATCAATAAATTTCCTGTCGAAATCACCAACGCATATCAACCCACCGACATTCCTTTGGCCCGTTGGGCCGATGTGCTGTTAATGTACGCTGAAGCTGTTGCCAGAAAAAGCCAGGCGGTTCCATCGGGCGATGCATTGCAGGCAGTGAACGATGTGCGCGACCGTGCTGGTTTGGCTCCCCTCAGTGGAGAGGCAATTGCAAGCTACCAGGGCTTTTTGGATGCTATTTTGATGGAACGAGGTCATGAGCTGATGTTCGAAGGTTGTCGGAAAATTGACCTTATCCGGTTCAATAAGTACCGTAAATTAACTACTGAACGTAAGGGCTATGCTCCTACCCATCAGTATATGCCGATTCCCGATTATGCGGTAAAACAAGCAGAATCGTACGGGAAAACACTTGCCCAATGGTTCGAACGCCCTGGATTCGACCAGGATAATTGAGAAAACCAAAATACTGTTAAAAATCATGGGTAATTCATTAATGAATTACCCATGATTTTATAGTCAGCAAACAATGCTTTTATTTCCACAACAAATGAATTAACAATGATGACCATTCGGTGTATGGCATTAAAAACCAACACGAACTTTCTGATTATGAATTCAAAATACATAAAAACAACCTTATTCGGCTTGCTACTTATTCTGGCATTTATAAACTCGTGCCAACTTCAATCCAATTCAAAAAAACAAGTTTTTGTTGATGAACAGGGTATTATCCGATGGACCGACACTCAAGAAGAAGTAGCCTTATTCGGAGCCAATTATT
>CAZSIK010000061.1:0-11505 GCA_964606515.1 uncultured Prolixibacteraceae bacterium | reverse complement strand
TCGGCCTGCGATTATCGGGCAGCACGACTCTTCACCGACGACCTGAAGAAGGCTGTTGACCAGGATATGGCTCATTTTGCCCGCATGGGGTGGAATGCCCTGCGCTTATGCTTCTGGGGCGATTGGGAAAACAGCGACAGAAACGGGAACCTGATCCACAATGAACACCTTGACCTGCTTGACTACGTTATTTTTAAAGCCAAAGAGCGAGGAATTTACATGCTACTCAGTCCGATTGTAACGTATAGTTCCCTATTCCCCGACATTATGAACGACACAGCCAGTGTAGACGGCTTCTCAACCCATTTTAAAAAAAGCGAATTGGGTACCAATCCAGAAGCCATTGCAGCCCAATGCAATTACTGGAAGCAAGTGCTCAACCATGTCAATCCGTACACTGGTTCTGCTCTTAAAAATGAACCGAACATCCTCTTCCTTGAAACCATTAACGAACCCCAGCACCACAGCAACGATTTACCCGGTTCGGTTGCCTACATCGATGCTCTCGTAGATGCCATCAGAAGCACCGGGTGCAACAAGCTGATCTTTCATAACTACACACAGGATAGTAAAATAGGAAAAGCGCTCAAGGAATCTAAAATCGATGGAGCTACCTTTGCCTGGTATCCTACCGGCTTAAATTCGGGGCACACCCTGCAGGGCAACCATCTTCGCTCGACCAACGACTTTCCCCCCATGCTCAATCCCGACATCAAAGCGATGCCAAAAATCGTGTATGAATTTGATTCGCCCGACTTGAATACCGGTTATATGTATCCGGCAATGGCACGGACCTTCCGTACGGTCGGAGCCCAATTTGCCACCATGTTTTCGTACGATATGCTGGTTTCAGCCGGGCACAACCAAGGTTGGGAAACGCATCTTTTAAATATGGTGTACACTCCGTCAAAAACCGTGAGTGCCATGATTTCGGCACAAGCCATGAAACATCTCCCCTTGTACAAATCGTACGGAAACTATCCCGAGAATACTTCTTTCGGCAATTTCAAGGTTAGTTACGAAGAAAACAACAGCGTAATGAATACTGCCGAAATTTATATGAATGCAAACTCATGCACTGAAAAACCATTAAAAGCAAGCTCACTGAAACAAATTGCCGGTGTAGGTTCATCTCCTTTGGTTACTTACGAAGGCTTGGGCATCTATTTTCTTGATAAGGTAAAAGATGGATTATGGCGGCTTGAAGTCTATCCCGATGCCCTGACAGTAGAAGACCCATTTAGCCGCCAGAGAGAATCCCGTTTAGACATCCGGCTCATCAGTAAAGAACAAACAATGGGAATCTATCTACCTGATTTGGGGCAATCGTTCACTGTCGATCCGGTCAATGCCGGGAACCTTTTCAGCACCACTACAAACAATGGCATCTTTTCTATTCGTCCGGGAATATATGTGCTGGCTTCGAAGAAATACAAAAAGAATGACCTTCCAGAAAAAATTGGCCACATCGATTTTGACGAGTTTATTTGCCCACCCGATGAAGTACTACCTGCACAAATAAACGTATTTATTGCACCAGAATTTGGGGTGGACTCACCCATCGAAATAAAAGCCCAGCTTGCCTCAACCGAAATCCCGTACAAGGTAGAATTGGTTGCCAAGGTTGGCATAACAAACAATTGGTTACGATTCCCTATGGTGCCTACAAACAAATATATGTATGTCTGCCACATTCCGGCAGGGACTTTTGCCGAAGGGAACCTCGATTTTTATATCGAAGCCAACATTGACAATCAAATACATAAGTTTGAAAAAAACAATAACATGACCCCATCCGGCAATATTCTGTTTCGTACCATACTGGTCGATGCAAAATATCCATTGCTATTATTTGATCCCCAAACCGATTGCAATCAGTTGTCGTTCACTCGTATTGGAGACAACATCCGCCGGGGTTTGTTTCAGATTATTAATGCCCCCAATGGAGAAAAAGCCATTTCGATGCGCCTGCCCACCGCGCTCAATCCCGACCACATGGACTACTCTGCCTCTATTATTATTAAAGACCGTATTCTTTCACGAACGGGCAACGGGCATAAGGCAAAATGCATTCAATTCATCGCCCGGGGAAAGCATCGCGGAACCGGGGTCGTTTCGCTAACCGAAGCCGATGGAACCACCTGGTCGAAGCGGATTGATGTAACGAACAACTGGAAAACCCATTGCATCCCCCTATCCGAATTCGCCATTGGGCAGGGCGTTAAGTTGCCACAAGGCTATCCCGGGCAGTGGAATTATTGGATACCTCCATCTAATGGGCGTGGTGACGAAAACGACCGTGTGAATTTCGGGAGTTTAGAACGACTTTTACTTTCGGTCAGACCCGAGGCAGATAAATTGTATTCCTGCGACCCGCAAATCGATGTAGGCAGAGTGTTTATTACATTCTAACCTTTTTTTGAAAAGAATTCGACAAGATTATAATTGTTTCAGAAGGGTACTTTGTGGCTCTTTATGTCCATTTTATGCTTTTCCAAGGCTAAGGTGCCTTCTATTTTTGAATCCGATATTTAATCATTTCCTTATTGATCTTACAAGCCGATAAGGGGATTTTTAGGTGTCGGCACAATAATAATCTAATTAACTAATGCTTATGAAACAAAAAGTAAACAACCGTTTATGGTTGTGCATTTCATGTTTGTTTTTGCTCTGTACTACTTTGACCTTTGCCCAGAATCAACAAAACAGGATCTCGGGCAAAATTTATGATGCATCAAAGTTGCCCATTGCAGGTGCCTCGGTAGTTGAAAAAGGAACCACCAATGGGACTATTACCAATGCCAATGGCCAGTTTGAACTTAACGTATCGCAAGCATCTGCCACTTTGCAGGTAAGGATGATTGGGTACAAAACAAGCGAGCAAGCGGCAAAATCGGGTTTGGAGATTGTACTTGAAGAAGACATTCAACAACTCGGTGAAATGGTGGTGGTAGGTTATGGCTCCGTAAAAAAGGAAGACCTAACCGGTTCGGTTTCGGCAGTTAAAGCGGAAGAAATTAACCGCGGAGCCGTAACCTCTAGCTATGAACTACTTAGAGGCAAGGCATCGGGCGTGCTCGTATTGCCCGGCGGCACCATTCGCATCCGCGGAACTTCCTCGCTGAATGCCTCAAACGACCCCTTGATTGTTGTCGATGGAGTACCCTTGAGCAACAACGATTTATCCTCGGTCAACCCCGACGATATTGAATCGTTTACGGTATTGAAAGACGCATCTTCAGCAGCCATATATGGTTCGCGTGCTGCCGGAGGTGTCATTATCGTCACCACAAAAAGGCCGGCCGGGAACCAGAAACTTCAGGTATCGTACAATGCGACCTTCAGCGCAAGAGACTATGTGGGGCGTACCGATGTAATGGCACCCGACGAGTACCGCAATTTCGTCCGCGAACTTTATGCAAACAGCCCGGCCAACCTGGCCCTTGCCAACACCTTGTTGGGCGATGCCAATACCGATTGGATCAGCCTGGTAACCCAACTCGGGCTCGGGCACACGCATAACCTGGCTTTTTCAGGGAAACTGGTGAACGGACACTTACCTTACCGTGTTTCCTTAAGCTATATCGGCGATCGCGGCACTACAAAGGGAAGCTGGTCGGGCAGGCCCAATGTTTCGGTAAACCTCTCCCCCGACTTCTTCGATAAACACCTTACGTTGAACATTAGTGCCCGGGCAAACCTCAGGTTGAATTCTCCAGGAAGCGCTAGTTATGGCAATGCCACCAATTTCAACCCTACTGTTCCGGTTAATTTTACAAACGAAGATGGCTCAATTGATTATACAACCAATCAGGGTTTTTGGATCAGGGGAACCGGGCGTGGCAAAGATCTGGTTCCGGCAAGCAATGCAGAGACCAATCCAATGCAGTATCGGACAACCGTTTATGATATCCGCGACAACTACGGGTATGTATTGAGCGGTAGCCTTAATTACAAAATGCATGGTTTTGAGGACCTTTCGTTTAAAGTAAGCATGGGCCTCGATGCCACTGCATACAGGAATAAGCGCAAAACCGATCCCGAATATTGGGGTTTGATCAACGATGCCGTTGCCCCTCGCGTGGGAACCTACTATTCGGATAACGGGAACCGCGTAAACCGCGTACTCGAAACTTATGCCAATTATGCCCACGATTTCAATGGCCATAATGTGAACATGATTGCGGGTTATTCATGGGAACATTTCCGCTATTTCGACACCAACGAAACCCGGTTAAACGACAACTATAATAATGAAGCCTCCGACATCCATTACTTGAAGGACGAGCTGTATGGCACGGTGTACAAACATGGTGAAGAACACTTCCTGGTTTCATTCTATGGACGGATGAATTATTCGTACAAAAGCCGGTACTTGCTTACCTTGACCCTTCGTAACGACGGATCATCGCGTTTTGCACCCGACAAGCGCTGGGGCCTGTTCCCATCGGCTGCTTTAGCCTGGAACATCAAAGAAGAAAGTTTCCTGAAAAATTCAGACCTTTTTAGTCAATTGAAACTGCGCACAGGCTGGGGGATTACCGGTCAGGAAAGCGGCATCGCCAATTACTCTTATTTAGCCAATTACAGACAATCGACCGACATTGCCTACAAGTACAATATGGGTTCCGATGGCCTGGCATTCAGCTTAAAACCCGATGCCTACGATCCCAACATCAAATGGGAAGAAACTGCTACCATGAACGCTGGTTTGGATTTTGGCGTACTCGATGGAAGACTGAGCGGTAGTGTCGATGTTTACAAACGCAAAACAAACGACCTGCTCAATTCTGTGACCATTCCTTTGGGTGCCAACTTCTCGAACACATTGCTTACAAACATTGGGAACATCGAAAACAAAGGTGTAGAACTTGCACTCGATGTGCATCCAATCATGAAAAAAGAGATGTCGTTGAGTATAGGACTTACCGGAACGGTTGAAAATACCAAATTCACCAAACTCACCATTGGCGATGAACAAAACAATGCCGAGTATTACATTCCTACCGGAGGCATTGGTGTGGGTACCGGAGGATACATTCAACAGCAGAAAGTTGGATATGCCCCACAAATATTCTATACTTATCAGCAAGTGTATGATGCTAACGGGAAGGCAATTCAGAACGCCCTTGTCGACCGCGACGGCAGCGGCATTATCGACGACAACGACCGTTACTTGTCGGGGAAGAAACCCCTACCCGATTTCTATTATGGGTTGAATATGAAATTCAGATTTAAAAAATGGGATGTTGGCTTCAACGGTCATGGCTCGAAAGGGAACTGGGTATTTAACAACTATGCCCGGGGCCACTCCACCACTGCCAACGACGACCTAAATTACAATAGGCTTAGCAATTACCACCGTTCGGTCTTGAAAACAGGCTGGACTTCGACCAACACCGATCCGCAGAATTACTCCGATTTTTGGCTTGAAGATGCTTCATTCTTCAAAATCGATGATGTCAACCTGGGTTACACCTTCGATAATTTCCTGAAAAAACAAGGAACTTCCCTGCGCCTGGCAGCTACAGTAAACAATGTACTGACTTTTACAAAATACACAGGGGTTGATCCCGAAATTGGTTCCTCAGGGGTTGACGGTCGTTCCGATCCGCGTACCCGTACTTTTACCTTGCGTGCAATGATTAATTTCTAATCGATTAAACTGATATATAATGAAAAAGATAGTAATATACTTATTCCTGGCTTTGGGTACACTGAATTTTTTCTCATCCTGCACTGATGACCTGAATGCTTTCCCGTTCAACGAAACCGACTTCACTTCAGAAAATGCCTATGGCAACGACTATAACAATTATTTGTCGGGCCTGGCCAAACTATACCTTTGTTTTAGCAACACGGGCGACCTCAGCGTCGATGATGCCGGTGCATCGGAACTCGTAAGGGCATTTTGGAGCATTCAGGAGTGTGCTACAGATGCCTGTAAAAATAACTGGAAAGCCGACTCATGGACCCAGGACATCAACATGAACACCTGGTCGACTGCTTCAAATGCGGCCACTTACGCCATTTATGCGCGAACTCTTCATGGCATTACCTATGCCAACGAGTTTTTACGTCAAACTACCGAAGACAAACTCAAAACCAGGGGATGTAGCAGCGAGGTAATGGCAAAAATCAAGATGCTGCGCGACGAAGCCCGTTACATCAGGGCTCTCATGTATTGGATTGCCATCGACACTTTTGGTGATGTGCCTTTCATTACCGAAGAATCGGAATTTGGTGCCGTTACCCCCAAGGTGGGAAAACGATCGGAAGTGTTTGATTACATCGAAAGCGAGTTACTCAGCCTGACTTCAACAGAAAGTGCTTTGGGCGAAGCCGGTAGCAATTACCCGCGTGCCGACAAGGGCTCTGCCTTGGGTTTGCTTTCCCGTATCTACCTGAATGCCCAGGTGTACAAGAGCACGGTCGATGCAAGTGGAAAAGTTACAGCCAAAGGCGAAGCCAAATGGAACGAATGCAAAAAAGCCTGCGAAGACATTTTTAAACTGAACTACGGGCTTTGCAGCAATTATTTCGACCTTTTCCGTGGCGATAATGGCGAAAATCCCGACGCCAAACAGGAATTTTTGTTCTCGGTGTTCTACGATGCCGAAAACAGCAGGTCGTGGGGTGGCACCATCTTCCTGGTACAAGCTTCGTTCCGTGCAGCCGATGATTTAGTGGATGAAGCAGGAAACAGCCTCTATATGTTGGGCGTTGCCAATGGCTGGGCCGGAGTTCGGATGCCCTTTGAATATGCAAAAGACTATTTTGGTGTCTCAGTACCTGCCGATGGTTATGCAAGCGATGGCACTTATACAGGCAAATATGATTATACCGATAAGCGCGCTGCCAATTTCTGGATTAAGGGGCATTCCGAAGAGATGTCCGATCTTGGCGCTTTTGCTCAGGGATGGAGTTTTTACAAATACAACAACATCCCCCACGACCTTACTCCTGCCGAATTCAGGGAAACGGCTGCAACCTATGGTTCAGGATCGGCAAAAGCCAGCATCGATTACCCGATGATCCGCTTGGCCGAAATCTACCTGAATTATGCCGAAGCCTGCCTCAACCTGAACCAGGTAGACCAAGCAGTGCCTTATCTCAACAAATTAAGGAAAAGGGCCGGATTGCCCGACATTTCAACTTACGACAAGGAGTACCTCATTAAAGAACGTGCGGTTGAACTCTCGTGGGAAGCCTTTCGCCGTATTGACCTCATCCGCTGGGACTTGTTCCATTCGGGCACCTTCGTTTGGAAATGGAAAGGGGGAAGCTATAACGGTCAGGGATTTCCTGAATACAAACTGGTATTCGACTTTCCCAATACCGAACTGGTTTCAAATCCCAACTTATCGCACAAACCCGGCTATAATTAATTACGATATAAAATTATGATTATGAAGTATTTAAAATATATTATTCTGGTTTTGGTTCTTCCGTTGTTCATTTCATGCGATACGAAAGAACTTGAAGAAGTAAGGGCTTTTTCGGATAGTGAAATTGTCGCTCCCGTACTCAAACCAATGGAAGTGGTTGCCATCGACCAAAAAAGTTATGACGATGAAGCCGTGGTAACCTTCACTTGGGAACCAGCCAACTTCGGATACAGCGCTGCGGTAAGCTATTCAATTTATTTAACAAGCAGTACTGCTTCTGATTATGCCTTAGCATCCAACATCCGGGCTACGTCGTTCACCATCGACCATCAAGCCTTATACGACAAGCTGATAGGGCCGAACAACCTCGCCCTGCAAGTAAATGAAGTTTCGTCGGTTAAGGTGTACCTTACCGCAACAGTAGGCTCCAACTTTACCATAGTAAAATCGGGCGAAATGGAAATGTCGTTCGACATTGCTCAAATTGGTCTCGATGGCGATCTTCTCAGGATATCGGGCGACTTTAACGAATGGTCGACAAAAGGCGTTGCCATTGTGGGGCTCGACAAGATTTACTCCGGTTATGTCGATATGAATTGGAAAGACAAAGAAAGCACAGCGTACAAATTTGTTGATTTCACCTATGCCTCGGCCTCATGGGGCGATTGGTACGGGGGTTCGCTCGATGTTCTTTCTGCTTCAGGTGAAAACATGACCCTTGCCCCGGGCATGAAGTTCTTTAACGTTGACCTCAATACCATGAAAGCCACTGTAATGAATTTCACCAAAGTGGGATTGACCGGTGTTAATGGTAAATGGGCCACTCCGGCTTTGGATATGGCCTACGACTATGCAAACAAATATTATTTTGTCGTAACTGAAGTGGACACAAAACCATTCAGGATCTTGTGCTTCTCGCCCGATGATACCGGTTGGGGCTGGAGTTACACCATGGGGCCACGGACTGTTGAAGACCTGAAAATCCAGGTTGGCAGCGATGTAAAGGTGTTCGATAATAAAATTTCAAAGCCTCTGGTTGGCGGTGATCCTAATATGCAGATGAACGAAGCCGGAACCTATAAGTTCATCCTGTATTTTACAGCGACCGACGCTACCTGGCATTTTAAGGTAGAAAAACCATAAGTTTCAGAACAGCTTGATCGGCTGGTTCACTAGCTTAATTTAT
Source organism: uncultured Prolixibacteraceae bacterium (assembly GCA_964606515.1). Taxonomy (GTDB): domain Bacteria; phylum Bacteroidota; class Bacteroidia; order Bacteroidales; family Prolixibacteraceae; genus CAZSIK01. The sequence continues at coordinate 2,931 of CAZSIK010000061.1, read as the reverse complement.
TTTTATTTTATTTTTTTAACTGGTTTTTGAACATTAGATTAAAGAGGCTGTCATTTTTCGACAGCCTCTTTTTCTTTTATCGATAGTTAACTGGGTTCAGACAAAAGATGGCGGCAATACACGTCATTATTTACAGCTAGGTCTTCCCGATGTAGCTAAGACCACCAAAGGGGAAATTTAAAAAATTGGTCTACGGTTTTTTGATTGGATTGAAACGGGAGCCGTTACCAGAATTGGAAGAAGCTGGCCTGGGTTGGTCGTAGGAAATCTTAAAATCAGCCGGGAGTGGTTCAGGATGGGCTGTATTAAAAGAACCAGCATCGTTTACAAGGTACCGCGTGAGATCGAGGTCCACCTTCTTAATGCCCTCCACAATGCATCGTGAATACAAATATCCTCCGTATGAACTGGTATGGGTTCCATCGGAATAGGCCGTTGGCGAATGTAAAGAGCCAAGAGCCTTCATCGTCTCAACACTCATCGTAAAGAGATCAATAAAAGCACAACCTGCAAGTTCTGCTGCTTCTCGCGCAGCCCTTGGATAATCACCAAGCGACGAAGAATTGACTTCGCCTGTTGACATGTTGATCCTTGTAATGGGCGAAACGATTACTGGAATTCCCCCGTGGCGCATAATTTCAACAGCATTAGAAGCCAGTCCCCATTTATAATCAGTATTTGCCTCCGAGTGGGTCAAAGCCCAGTTACCTGCTTTGTCATCAGCAGGCCACATTGGATCGTGTCCCTCTTTTTTGGAATCATTATGGCCGAATTGCATAAATACATAATCTCCCGGCTTAATCAAATCCATCAGTTTTTCCCACCGGTGCTGGAACCTGAATGCTTTTAATGTCTGGCCCGATTCCGCATGATTGGCTATAACAACCGGTAGTCCAAACCAGCGCGGAAGGTTCTGGCCCCAGGAGCCGGTTCCATCACCTTTCTGGTCAGTAACGGTGGAATCACCAATAAGAAATACGGTAATGGCGCTATCGGCCTTTTCGATTTCGATAGCGCACAGGCACAGATGTTCGCCACTTAATTGCAGGGTCAGCTTGTTATCCCAAGTAGCTGTAAGAATCTCTTTTGTTACTGGGTTCCACTCGCGGGAATCGAGCTTGATCTCGTTACCGGGAGACATTTTATTGCTTCGGATGTTGACCAGAAAAGTCCGTTTTTCAAATTTTCCAGCTGCTGTGGCAACACGTTCAAGCATAAGCCTTCTTGTCTCTGATTTTACAGTGGTCAGGGAATTACCATCTGCATCTCCCAGGGTAACTGTTACTTTATAGTTCCCTTCCGGAAGAGCCACAGAAAATTTGATCAAAGACCCCGAAGTCACGAAATCTCCTGTAAGCGCATCACCCCCCCGACTCACATCCTGTAAGGGGATCCCGGGTTCAAAGCCATAACCTACTTCTTTTGAAAAGACTGCATCAGCTTTTACCTGAGTATACCCAGATGCTGCTTCACCATCGCCAAAATCGAACTTAAACTGTTCTTTTACAACTTCATCGTCGATTTTTGTAGAGCCCGACAAGACTACCGCACATAATACCATCAAAAAATACTTGGGAAAATGATATCCGGATGTGTATCCCAAAAAATTGTTATTTTTCATTGATGATCAATTAAATTATGAAAGACAAGTTCTGAATGATTAACCGACCTTGCTTTTCTGTATCCATGCAAGGTTACGGACAGGTTCAGTATCCTGGGTATGCAATAGTAAAAAAAATAATTAAATCCTTCCTAATTTGACATCAAATAATCCAGTCTCCAATTTTATAATTATATTTATAAACGCACTTCGTCTTTTTCCTTGTTGAATTTGTCCGAATTGTGCTTTAAGCCTGACCAACTGCCAGCTATTTTTACACAAAAAAATTTAAAACAAACCATTTACCGGGCATATTATGAAACGCATTACCTTGATCAAAAAACAACTTCTTATCCAAAGCATGGCTATTTTTCTCGTACTGATTTCAGTGGCCGCAATCTGTTACGAAAAAACGATGCTACCCTTCAGCATCGGTGCCGACATTTCGTTTGTGCCCCAAAACGAAGCCCGTTGGAAAGCCACTTACAAGGATGTAGATGGAACCCCAAAAGACATCTGCCAGATCATGGCCGATCATCATTTCGACCATATCCGGCTAAGGCTTTTTGTGAACCCTGAAGCCGAACGTGGCTATTCAAAAGATGGCTTCTGCGGGTTGGACGAAACCGTTAAAATGGCCAAACGGGTTACAAAAGCCGGAATGAAGTTTTCGCTCGACTTTCATTACAGCGATACTTGGGCCGATCCCGACAAACAATTCAAACCTTCGGCCTGGGAAGGAAAAACAGGTAAGGAATTGGAAAACACTTTGTATGAATACACGAAAATGGCATTGAATACCTTCAAGGAAAATGGCGTTGCACCCGAGTTCATCCAAATAGGGAACGAAATAAGCCATGGAATGGTTTGGCCCGAAGGGAAAGTGCTCGACAATGCCACCGAAGATAACTGGGCTGCACTGATGGGCTTGTACAAAGCTGGACAAAAAGCAGCCCGCGAAGTGCTGCCCAACTCTAAGCTGATGGTGCATCTGGCCCTTGGTGGGCAAAACCTGCTTTGCCGCGAGTTCCTGGATAAAATGAACCACTACAAAGCCGAATTCGATGTAATCGGTTTATCGTATTACGAACAGTGGCACGAAACTTACAACGACTTAAAATTCAACCTGTACGATCTTGCCGAAAGGTACAAAAAGCCTATTTGTGTTTGCGAATATGGCGCCAACAAAGACAACATCAAGATCATCAACGACATTGTGCGCTCGGTCCCCAACAACATGGGTTACGGAACCATGGCCTGGGAACCTACCCGCATCCTCTTCTCGCGCGAAGGCGAAGCTTCAAAGGAAATATTTGCCATTTACGATGAAA
>CAZSIK010000060.1:0-17573 GCA_964606515.1 uncultured Prolixibacteraceae bacterium | reverse complement strand
GTAAGGCAGTAATCGAATTCGACATGCCTGCAGGAAAAGACAAGGAAGAACTTGAGATGGAACTGATCGACGGTGGGCTTGAAGAGCTTTCGGAAAATGAAGGGATCTACTATGCCTATGCCGATTATACCGATTTCGGACCCTTGACCAAGGCAATTGAGGAAGCTGGGATTGAAATCAAGAAGGCTACCTTACAATACATCCCCACAGCCCCGATTGAACTTTCGGAAGAACAAATGGAAGAAGTTGAAAAACTAATCGATAAGATTGAAGAAGACGACGACGTTCAGCAGGTGTTTACCAATATTGCCTGATCGGAAAATATTGAGCTGATCCCGATCAGTAAGGTAAAAAAAGAAGCTGTCGAAAAAATGCAAGGTTTTCTAATTTAAGAAAATACCTATCTTTTTCGACAGCTTCTTTTTTGCACTTCTTATAAGCCTTGCTTACCCAGAGCAAAGCGGTTGTTCACCTCGTTCCAGTTGATCACGTTCCAGAAAGCTTCGATGTAGGCCGCCCTGCGGTTCTGATAATTCAAATAATAAGCATGTTCCCAAACATCGAGCGCCAATAAGGGCAAACCCTGTTTTGCAGCCACATCCATCAGGGGATTGTCCTGATTGGGGGTAGTTGTAATCTCTAACTTGCCCTCGGTATTCAGGATCAGCCAGGTCCATCCACTCCCAAAAACCGTAAGGGATGCTTTATTGAACTCTGCCTTAAATTGATCCCATGAACCAAAGGTTTTGTTAATCGCGATTTTTAGCTCTGCTGAAGGTTCCCCTCCTTCGGGCGATAAGTTGGCCCAGAACATATTGTGATTGTAATATCCTCCGCCATTGTTTCTAATGGCTGCAGAAAGCTGTCCTGTTCTCTTAAAAATTACTTCGAGGCTTTCATTTTCCATACCTGTACCAGCAATGGCCTTCACGAAATTGTCGTAATAGGCACGATAATGTTTACTATGATGGATTTCCATGGTAGCAGCATCGATATAGGGTTCCAGCGCATCATACGGATAACACAAGGACCAAAATTCATGCTTTGTTACTGCCTCATCGGCTTGTTGTTTCTCTGAACCCGGATGGGCCCTCAACGAAAAAGAGGCGATCGTGATGACCAAACCTAAAATTATGGTTGTGCTTTTCATTGTTCTCATAAACTTTCATCAATTTAATTCGCAATAAAACAACTCAAAATCAAAAAAGTTGAGCTGCTGAAAAACCCATTATAAATTAAGGTAAAAGTCCTTAAGCAGTTTCTTACATTCTTCGGAATAAACATGCCGGGTATTGGTCTCGATGGTAAGAAGCCCTTCTTCCTCTAGGACCGCTTCAAAGCCAAATTCCATAAGTACCCTGACCGGAGGCAAATCCGGGTTGGGCTTTACCCTGACAATTCTTCGAGGAAACAACCTTTCCCAGGAAGCAAGATGACAAAAATGTTGTTCTTCATCAACAGGAAGAATCACGTTAAAAGAACCATTAACAGTGAGCAACAAAGCTACATTACCAATCAATTCTTCATACGAAAGTGCATCGGTATGCCTTGCCAGTTTCCGGCCAGGTTCGGCCGATTTAACTGCGTGGGTAAAAAATGGGGGATTGCAAACTATCAGGTCGTATTTTCGGGGAGTTTCGGCTGAAAAGATTTTGAGGTCGTTTTGAACACAAAACAAGCGTTGGCTCCAGGGAGATGTTTCAAAATTGTGGCTGGTATCGAGATACGCACCTTCATCAATATCGATGGCATCGACTAACAATGAGGAATTTCGTTGGGCGAGCATCAAGGAGATCAATCCGGTACCTGAACCGATATCGAGCGCATGATTAAAACCATCGGTCCTGCACCAGGCCCCAAGCAGAACCCCGTCGGTTCCCACTTTCATAGCGGCCCGTTCTTGTTCAATCCTGAACTGTTTAAACTCGAAATAAGTATTGTGCGCCATAGTTTAAAGTTCGTGCGTGACTCCCAATCCAAAAAGAGCAAAATCGTATTTCACCGGATCATCGGGATCGAAAGTCCTAAGGGCAGAGGTAAGTTCTTCTACTGCCTTCCAATCGTTTTGTTTCCGTTGCAGCAATCCCAATTTTCTTGAAACAGTGCCAGTATGGATATCGAGCGGCATCATCAGTTTTGAAACAGGGATTCCTTTCCACAGGCCAAAATCGACTCCGCGCCCATCGTTTCGCACCATCCAGCGTAGAAACATGCATAGCCTTTTTGCTGAAGCGTTTTTCGCCACATTGGCAAGGTGTTTTTCACTTCTTATTTCATGGTTTTCCAACAGAAAAATGTTTCGGAATGAGATCATCGCTTCATACAAATTATTCTCAGCACCCTTCTCAAAAACCGTTTCCATACCGCCATGATCCTGATAAATCCTTTTTAAGGATTGTAAAAAAAACAGCAAATCCACCGAATTGAAGGTGCGGTGTACAAAATTTCGAAAAGGGATAAAATCACGATCGGTGGCATTCATAATAAAATCGTAGGGCGAATAATCCATCCTTTTTACGAGAAGCCGGGCGTTTTTTATAATCGAATTCCGGTTTCCCCAGGCGATAATCGCCGTAAGGAAACCGGAAATCTCGATGTCTTCTTTGCGTTCGAACAGATGGGGAACTGAAATGGGGTCGTTTGCAATAAAAATAGGCCTGTTGTAGCGCTCATGCATTTCTTCGAGAAAAGCATGCAGGTCGGTATGGCTCAACCCAGGGTTCATTATTTATCGAGCTCGATGGCCGCAAGGATGAACGGACCAACTCCCTTAGTATCGTTTTCCACAACACGCTCGTTGATGTAATAGTCGTAACTTCCATCGCGATAGGGTTTGCCGCCCAAACCACAACTTCCGCACACCCTGACCATTGAAGGTAGTCCATCTTCACCGGTTACGATAAATTCTTTAACCATATCGTCGAATGCATGATTGGCTATGTCGAAGTATTTCTGATCAAGATGACCATTTTTAACTCCTTTTGCCATGGCATAAATGTACATTGCCGTTCCTGAACCTTCGAGGTAATTGCCTTCACGCCCACCTTGATCGAGCACCTGATACCAGCAACCGCTTTTTTCGTCCCTCACCTTCAACAGTGCATCGATGCATTTTTGAAGGATCGAAACCAAATCATTCCGTTCGGCATGGTCGGCAGGCAAATAGTCGAGCACATCGACAATGGCCATTACATACCAACCCATTGCCCGGCTCCAGAAGTGGGGCGATTGTCCGGTTTCCTTATGGGCCCATTGTTGCTCCTTACTTTCATCCCAAGCATGATAGAGTAACCCACTTGCAGGATCGAGGGTTTTTTCGTAGACCAGTTTAATTTCATGAACCGCGATGTCGTACCACCGGGGATCGTTGAACACGGAAGCATAAAGAGTAAGGAAGGGCATTCCCATGTATACCCCGTCGAGCCAAAGCTGATAAGGGTATACCTTTTTATGCCAAAAACCCCCGGTTTCGGTTTTGGGGTGGTTTTCCATCTGGGAGATAAACTGGGGAAGCGCTTTCAGGTATTTTTCCTCACCCGTTTTTTTCCATAAGACAATAAGATTTCGGGCTGGATTAATATAATCGATATTGTAACTATCTTGTTTATAGCGTTCAATATGCCCATTTTCGTCGACCAACATATCCATGTAGGTTTTCATGTAAGCACTGTATTTTTTGTCGCTATCGCCTAGTTTGTCGATGGCCATGCCCACCATGGCCACATCGTACGACCAGCCAGCACGGGTACGACCACCGTAATAGGCAAGAGTATCCCAACGCTCCATAACCATATCGGCCATTTTGATGCTCCATTTTTCATTATTTGCAGCCTTATTCGATTGGTTGCAGCTGCTTAATGCCATTAAACCAATTAAGATAAAAAGTAAAATTTTCATGAATTCAATTTATTTAGTTATCATGTTGTTATAAAAAACCGGTACAGATTATAATGTATCGAGAATCAAAACCCAGTCGTTACCATTGGTTATCTCTCCTGGAGGATCAAACGACTGTACCCCTATATTGGGAAAATCTCCAATGGTTTGTTCCTGTCCGGTTCTTGGATCAAACCAGGTAGCCTGAACAGTTTCTCCGGCAATTTTCCCCATGTTTACAGTAAACTCGCGTCCATTATAAGTATATAATAAAGCGTAGGTTTCGCCCCGTGTAGCTATGATCCGATCATATTTTTCTCCCTGATTGGAGGCAATCAAGGTTTGATCGGGAATTCTTTCGAAAAAAGGCAGCGACAAAATCAGGTTTTTCAAATGTTGCATTTGTCCGGCTCCCGGATCGTTCAGTGCCACATCCCATAATTTCCGGTTAAAATATGCACCGATTATGGTTGTATCGGTATAAAACTGCATGATGGCGCTATGACCGTAGGTAAAGCCGAAACCGCCGGCAAATACCGACCAATACGCGTATCTCCTCAAATCACTATCGGTCCATAAAGGTTGAAGGGGATCATGAAGCCCATGAGGAATCCCCTCGTACGAAGGTTCTCCATCGATTGTGGGTTTTATCGGCTCCATTGCCAGGTCGTGTTCCACGTATCGCCAGTTGTCTTCTCCGAAGCACCATTCGGTATCGTCCTGATCGTACCTCCTGTGGCCGCTTTGGAACATGTTGAAATCGAGCCAGGGTTCATTGTGAAACCAGGTCGATGAAGTGGTCCGACCCCTGGGATGGAAAGTAATCAGATGATCGGGCGCCCCCTCGTTGAGGGCCTTACCAAGAGCGTTCCATACTGCAATAGAATCGCTACCGGGTATATCGCCGCCGTTAAGCCAGATGATGTGAGCCCTGTTGCTGTACCGTTCGGCAAGCCAATGGCCATAACTTTCGGCCTGTTTCTGGCTCACTTTGCCTGATTTTACATTTGAACCCCAAACCGGAACAAGAGCCATGTATAAGCCCTTTTGTGCAGCCAGGTCAACTACATAATCCACATGGTCCCAATAATCGTATTGTGAAGCTACTTCAAAACTATCGCCTTCGGTAGTAATGGGCTTCGAAACATCTTTCCCTGATATTGCCGAATCACCATAAACATTGCAAGGCTCAAGGGTATGCAACACCATGGCTTGAATCACGTTATATCCTTTGTTTGTTCTGTCGTCGAAGTAGGTTTCTACCTGTTCGCGGGTCAGTTTGGTAAACAACAACCAACCTGTATCGCCCAACCAGAAGAAAGGATCGCCTTCTTCCGTTTGTAAAAATTTTTGATTCTCGGAAACTTGCAACCGGGGCAAACCATTCTCAACTGCAATTTTATTTTTACACGACCATAGCAGCACCAGGCCTATAATTGCTGCAACAAGAAAACACCAATTCTTCATGTCTATTCTATTAGGTTTATTATTTCGAAATCCAGACCACAACAGGTTCTTTACAATTTACATTCATAATCCTCTTTTTCAGATTCTTGTCTAATTTCATCCGGGAAATTGTTTTGCCATCGACAGGATGGACCAAAGTTACCTGAAATCCTTTATTCGCCCAAATCATAACCAGATCAGGCCAGGTGCTTGTCTCAGCATAGATAATTTTCTCTCCCAAATGGTTCGAAAGCATCCGGCATCCATCCAAAGAAGAAGGTTCGGGCTGCATGGTCGAAGCACTTTCAAGGAAGCCATTTTGTTCAATTTTTGGGATATGGGCCAGCGATCCGCCTGCCATAAAAACAGCCCAGGCAAGATTATCAGCCAGAGTGTATGAATAGATGACAGCTTTATCAGGAAATTTTGTGCGATATGCCAAAACATCGGCATAAGCTGATACAAAATTTTGCTTTCCCGGTTTCACCTGGCGGGCATGTTGCCTTGGTGCCAGGTTTTGGCCTCCCATGGGTGCATAAACTTCACCCTCGGCATTGCTGGCCCAATAGCGGATGTCGATCAATTCTACCCTCCTGGATCGGATCGGATCGGCAAGAATAGCATCCTGAACATCTTTCGTAGTACAAAGTCCAACCAAGGCATCGTGGCCGGTTTCGTTTTCCCATTCGGTAATCACATCGATCCAAAACTGCACAAAATGAAGCGGACCTGTGTATTCTGCGCTGATAAGATGAATCACGTTTGGATTATCAACAAAGTTAAAGAGGTATTGGCGAATGAATTTCCTATGAAGTTCGCTGCGAACCGGATGGTCGGTGTTGTAAAACTCATGGGCAATAAAAATGCGCTTATCGCCGGCAAAAGGGGGAGGTTCGGTAAAACCGGAATTGTTGATGTTGTTCACTGTACGCCAGGGCGAATCGACCCAATGGGCACCGGCTTCAATTATATTGTGCTGAAAATAATGATGATGGATCAGCAGTTGCCCTTGTATAGCGGCGACCTCAGCAAAGTCTTTCAGGCGCTTCCAGTACCATTGATTATACTTTGTCAGGTCGTATTTGCTGAGCCCGTCCCAGGCCAGTTCCTTTCCCGAGCGGGCAAAAGGAACTTCATAAAATGGAGCCCAGGCATCGGCATCGATGCGGCGCACTCTTTCATGGTCATCGCGACGACGGTCGTACCAAAGGGCATAGTTTTGTTCCATGGCCACCACATTCGAGGCTTTCATAAATTGGCTCACCTCAGCTAAATTGTCGGTATAGCCAGTTCCTATCCTGCCGGGAACGAAGCGGGTAATAGCCGGTCTGGCCCTTTCCAACCCACGCGGACGGAGGCTGCCATTCCACCAGGGTACCCCTTCACGTTTCCCGGTAAGCACTTGCCCATTATACACCAACCAGCCGTCGTGGATGGAATACTTATCTTTTGTTTGAATATTTTCTTTTGAAATGGATTTCAGTTTAAGTTCATCAAGGGAAGGAGCCTGGCCTGCAACGACTGAAATGGGATTACGTTGTGGCACTTGTTCAACCCATGTTTTTAGGGGAAGGATAGGCTTACTTACAAGCGAAGCCACAATTTCGGCAGCTTGTTCAACGGTTGGGCTGCTTGTAGCGTCGGTTTCTACGGGCATAACGGGTTCTGCAGGAATATTTTCCTTCCCGATTCGATTAGCTAATTGAGCGTAAAATAAACTCCTTGGACTAACATGATTATTGGATTCAGCCCAATAACCATTCCCAGCAAATTGTGCCCACGAACCAAAGGCCCAGTTCTGTGCTCCTGGCGGACGATAACACTCCATTCGCGAGGCTGAGCACTGCCAAAACATGCTGTTTGCGGCGGTCCATCCTGCTCCATGTGCATCTTGTTCGCGATTGCTGAAACTCAGGGCATGACCATCCACATTCACAATGTCGAAAAGAACGCCTGAAGCCCAACTGTCGATTGCACCACTAAAATTATAGGGCAGATGTGATTCGCACTGCACGAAAGCATTGGGCCCAGCTGCACAAAAACCGCATGCAAAATCGTGATACCCTTTTTCAGCATACAAACGCTGAAACAGGGTTTGCTGTCCAGAAGTAAAAAAAGTGTTCCTGCGGAAAGCAGCCTCTTCTGAAACAGGCTCTAAGGAAAGACAATCTTCAACTGTTATGCGGGAAGCCGTTTCAAATACGGCTACTGCTGAACCGGCAAAATGGGTGAAGGTACATTGGCGCACCCAGGCATCGCGACAGTTTTCAAAGGAAATAGCATTCCAGCAATGCTCTTCGTCTTTAGGGTTTTCTTTGTTATAGGCAGAAACAAAACGGATGTTCTCAATCCCTATGTTATCGATGCGTGAAGGCCACTCGTAAACTGCCAAAGTCGCCCCTCCGAAGTTTTTATCAAGTGAAGTAGTTATAGGGGCATCGACCGAGATTTTGTTCCCTTCTACAGAAGTTATACACCGGTCCCAAACCAGGTCACGCTCGCCGGGCTTCCACCCCAGCCAGGCCGTCTCGCCACCAAATTCGTTCATACCCAACAGGTCGATCCACTCTTTCGTTGAAGGCCTGCGAATGAAAACCCTTGTGCCAATCTTCAGGTTTTGTGCATCGCTTACATTGAATTGCATGGCGTTAACCGGCACATAAGCGTCGGTTATTTCAATTTTATCTGAAACTGAAGTTGGTCTCCCCCCTTCAACACGGATTAGTGTTTCTCTTTCGATGCCATCAGCCACAATAGTGGTTCCGTTTTGGCCAAAGCCCGAGCCACGCAACACCACACCCGGACTGGCTATTTTTAAACGTCCTTCGACCTGATAAGTTCCGGGTTGAAGCAGCACCGCTCCTTTAAAACCATCCGTTTGCAAAGGTAACGAAGCAACATAATCGATGGCCGACTGGATTCTTTTGGTAGCATCGCCTTCAACTACCGGCACCACCACCTTTACCTCAATAAAAGGGATGGTCGATTCAGAAGCCCTATACCCACAATAGGAATAATCGGGTACACGGTTGCCCAGCGAGTCGGGATTATAGAGCAAAAGGCCATCAGTCCCCAATTGCACAGGCGGAGGAACAGGTTTCGGCTTCGGCTGGGAAAAAGCAAGAAAAGCAATACATAAAAACAGGAAGGTGGTTCCTGTTTTTATGTATTTTGCTGTTGACCGGAAGATTCGTGTACTATTCTTCATAAAACTTAAATTGTACGTCGAGACTTCTTTATGGCAATCTTAAGTGGTTGCCTTTACTTGGTTCGTTGTTGCCAGGCTTCGCGTTCTGCTTTCAGGTCGTACCCTCGGGCCGAGAGGTAGTTGTTGATCCGTCCCTTATACTTGCCGAACCAGGCGTGTTTTTCTTTTGAAGAGCCCGCGCTGATAGCATGTTCGCGCGCCTCGATGAGCCAGGTTTTAATCTGGAGCTTTTCTTCATCAGTAAGCGTGGGGATCATTTCGAGATGGGCCTGATAGGTCAAGGGCAATACGCCCATGGTGAGTCCATCTTTAACCTGATCGATCTGCTCTTCGCTGAGGCGGGCTTTAAGCCGGGCAATAAAAGCATACTGGTTAATTTCGATTTGTTCCATGTGCTGATACTTCCGAAAATCGATTTTTAAATCGCGAAGCTCTTTATTGTCGGCCAATTCTTCACGGATTTTAGCCACATCCTTGTCGCGGCTTTCATCGGCATTGTTGATAAAACGGTAATGCTCAACAATAAAATCGCGGATTTGCAACTTCAATTCTGGTGAACTAAAGGTCATCTCATCAACAATTTTATCGGCACGACCGGTAATCACCCGGGTGTATTCCTGTTCGGGTGTTTCCTGAGCAAAAAGCCGAAAACCAGCAACAAACAACAATACCATGATCAGGATAGAAAAACCAATTTTACTCAAGTTCTTCATCTCAAAAAATTATTTAGAAATCCCCAATCCGTTTTTCGCCAGGGTGTCGTAATTGTTTTTCAGATCGGTCCAATCGACCTTTTTACCTGGATCGATACCGTTGATGTATTTCTCGATATTGGTATATCCATCGCCGTTCAGGTCGCCATTGGCATCTGCCGGGTTTTTGGGATCAAGTTTGTATTTTTTCTCCCAGGTATCGGGCATGCCGTCACCATCAGAATCTTTATAAGATGCGCCCTTATATTCGGGATAACCGCCCACCTGGCTTATATCGGTAATGATGCCCATTTTGTATGAATCGGCAGGCAACCTGCGATGCTCAAACTGGGGCACACCTTCGAGGCTCACGTTTTGAGAATATTCGGCTTTGCCGCTTTTCACCACCCTGATTACCCGCTCGTCGACCGGGTCGCGTTTGGGCAATAAGGCACCTGCATTTTGAAGGACATAGCTGTACGACTCTACAGCCGACATGAGGTTCATATACGGCATGGGATGAGGATTGTCCCATTTCATCGCGGCCTTATATTCACCGGCATCAGACAGGTCTTCAACCTGAACACCCCCGGCCCAGTTGTCGCGCGAAACTTTTTCATTCCCTTCCATAATATTTCCATCGACATAACAACGGCCATAAACCTGATATTTCAGTTTGCTCCTGCCCGATTCGGGTTTCAGCATCCGGTGGCTGAGCGGCCCTTCGGTAGGGGTAGCCGGTCCTGGTTTATAGTAATTATTGATGATGTTGTACATAGCGCGGTAATCGCCCCCGTCGACATTTCGGTGTACCCAATTGAAAATGATGTTATTTGCAAAATTAAAAATCCCATACCACCCGATCGAAGGATTTCGTCCTGCATTATTGGCCCAGAGGTTTCTCATAAACGAGCAGTTTTCACCGCCAAGGGTACTCCCGAACGAATGGTTCCAGGTATCGAGGGCTTCAGAAAAGATTGAGTTTTGAATGGTAAGGTTCACCGTGGGTAATTTGTCTTCACCAGTTTTTTTGCCAGTACTGTCGTTGTACATATGCCGGTACATCGACATGTTTTCGTCGGAACCCCAGCTGGCCGAAACGTGGTCGATCATGATGTTGCCCACCGGGTTTCCCCCGATGGCATCGTCGCGGCGACCCACGTTGGTTTCGCCCTTACGGAAGCGCATATGACGGATGATTACATCGTGGGTCATGATCCAGAAGCTTTCGCCGGCGACACAAACTCCATCGCCAGGAGCAGTTTGACCGGCAATGGTGATGTAAGGTGCACGCAGGATCAAAGGGCTTTTGAGCCTGATGATCCCCGAAACATTGAACACCACGATTCGGGCCCCGCCGGTTTCGCAGGCTTCGCGAAGGGTGCCGGGACCGCTGTCGTCGAGACTGGTAACAGTAAGCACCTTACCGCCCCTGCCCCCGAAGGAATACATCCCACCACCCTCGGCACCCGGGAATGATGGAATGCTGGCCTGAGGTAAATCGTAAGGTCTTGCAGCCCATGGAATAAATGGTCTCCCTTCGAGCGCTTCCTTTTGAACTACCTGATAAGCCTTCGACCAGGCATCGTTTGAAAGCCTTTGGGCTTCCGTCATCATTCTTTCAGTTTCTTTTGCCACATTTTCGGGCACCTTCGGGTATTGAGCCCTAAGCACCGATCCTGAAGATGTCAGGATCAAACAAAGCAAACTTAAAACGATTCTTATCCTCATAATATATTAATGTTGATCCTATAAAGCCATCTTTATATTTTTTCGGGAACCATCATCGGCAATAGCCCTGATGATGTATTGGCCCTTTCTGATCCCCTCGATAGCGAGTTTTCTTCCTTTCCCGCTCAAGATCAAGCTTCCCGACAAGTTATACACTTCAATCCTGGCTTCTTTCGACAGAACGATTTCATTCCTGATCTTCCTGATGGAGATCTCGTTTTGCAAAGCTAAATTAGCTTTGCCCGTGGCAAATTCCAAACCATCGATTCCTGCATAAATCCTGATCATGTGGATACGAGCAACCTGATAGGTACCAGTTGAATCAATTGCTTTCCAAAAATGATCGGAAGGAACGGTATCCCCTTTTTCTTCATACCATGATTTTGGTTTGAAGGTAAGGGTATCGCCATCCCAAGGGCGCCAGCGGACGGAGAATTTCACATCACTCTCAGGGTCAAGGGTTTCTTCCAACTCGTACCCTTGTTCTGAAAAGGGAGTCCAGTTTCCACCACCAATGTCGCTGGGGATCCAACGTAATGGTTTCCAATTTTCTCCTTCGTAACGAATGTCGCATTTGACCCCACGTTTCCATGCAGTAGAAGAATAGCCCCACTGAATCCGCTCAATGTGATGAAGGCCATCGATCTGAATGCAGCCCAGACCGATGGTATCGTCGCCCTGGACTTTCTTTCCGAAACGGTTCATTTCGACAAAACCCTTCATATCAAACACTTTTGAAACATAAACCGTGTTGTCGTTCAAGGTACAGGCGTTGTTTTTGCCTGAAGGGGTTTCCCCGTAATCGGGCGACATTTTTGTATAGGCACTGCCATAATGTTCGGCGGCAAAAACACAGTTGTGGTAAGTTACCGGCCATGTTTTATCCGATACCACGAAAGAACTTGAAGCCTGATCGAAAGTATACAGGGGGGTTCTTACGACCCCACTGCCATAGGGACTTCGGATGGCTTGTCCCCCACTCCAATCGATGTTGTCGAATTTTCCATCGGTAGCGCCGGTTTTGGGCAGCGAAGCATCGGTCATATCCGATCCTTTGAATTCAAGGACTTTATAATAATCGCTCGAAGTCCATTTGATGTTCTCTTTCGGAATGTAATAGTTGTAGTCTGAGCATTGCGCCCAAGCCCCATTCACAAACAATACGGCAATAGCAATAATTGCCAGTTGGGTAAAAAATCTATTCATAGTCGTTCGTTTTAATAATTAAAAATTGATTACTATTTCACGTTAGTTGTAATTATCGCTTCAGGAATTTCATAGTACCTGTTTTACCCGAATGAGTATAAGCAAGCAAAAGGTACTGTCCGGACGGTAAGGAAGAAACAGAAATGGTGTTGGTTTTTTCCAGATTAACCGCCATCACCTTTATTCCTTTAACACTGTAAATATAGGCACCCGACAAGTCTTGATCGGGAAACAAGTTAATCACTTCTCCAGAAATATTTCCCTTGATTGAAAATGGTTTGTAGCCTACTTTTTCACTTGCGGTTCCAAAATCGTGTTCAATGTTTTCTCCCATCAAGCTGTTCAGGTAAACTTCGAGGGCTGTATATCCTTCCTTGGTTGTTTCATTCCGGTCGGAAGGATCTCCAGGGTTGAGCTGGTTGGCTGTTTCCCAGGCATCGTCCATGCCGTCGTTATCGTTATCCACAACAAGTTCATATTCGGTTGAATAAATCGGATACCCCCCCACTTCGGAAGGATTATCAATGATGCCTTTTCCAAGGGTGGCCCCGGCATCGCCAAGCCCGTTTTTGACCGCATTCAGTATTCTCAAATCACAAGCATCGTGAGGAAGCGCTCCTGCCTTGGATAAGACTGACTGATATGCGGCATTGGCAGATTCGTAATTCTGAAACGCGTAATCGAAGTAGTTGAACTGATATTTGGTAGGTCTAACCTGGTTGGGCACAATAAGGGTATCGACCCTCATCGAGTCTTTTGAAAAATGGGAACCAGCATCGCTCATGTTCACTCCTTCCCAATTATTCAGGGTCACTTTGTCGGCACTGGCGGCCGACACTTTTTCACTGGCTTCCATCACATTACCGCTCAGGTACCATTGCGATGCCCCATGGCTTGCGGCCCAGGATTCGACCCCGCTACGCGCATACGAAGGCATCACAAAGTAGTAACCATCGGCTGAAGTAACGGGTCCTGGTTTATAATAGTTATTGACCATGTTGCAGGCGTGCCCAAAAAACCTGGTGTTTTCACCCGTGTTTTCGCCGCCGTAAATCGAACCACTTCCTCCCCAGTTGTAATTCACGTTGTTGATGTATTCAATGAAAACCACCAGGTCTTGTTCAATATTGTTGCCCCGGGCCCCATTAAAGCGGCAACTGCGCGAATTATTATTGGCCAGCAAGTTGTGATGATAGGTGGCTTCAGAACCTCCCCACTGGCAACCGTAGCCCCGGGCCCCTTTTTGATGGCCTGCGTTGTAAAGCCCTTCGTGGACAATGCACCATTGCACGGTATGAAAATGATCGTCGAAAGTGTTCATGTTTTCCTCGCCCGACCAGCCAAAAGAGCAATGATCGATGATGAAGTTTCGGCAATTTTCTGCACCAATGGCATTCACATAGATGTTGTTGCCATTCACATCCTTCACTCCGGGACGGGACCTGATATTCCGTATGATGAAGTTGGCCGATCCTCCGAAGTTGAGTTTATGGTGACTGAAGCTGATTCCATCGCCTGGTGCAGTTTGACCGGCAATGGTCATGCCAGCGGTGCGTGAAATTTTTAATTCAGAAACCAGCTTAATGTTTCCCGAAACCCGGAACACCACGGTGATGGGTTCGTTAGGATATTGTTTCACTGCCCAGCGAAACGAACCCACCGTACTTCCCGAAGCATCGTCGGACAGGTTGGCAACAGCAACCACCTTCCCACCCCGGCCTCCGGTAGCTTTCTTACCAAAGCCTTCGGCTGTAGGAAAAGCCTTTTGGGCTGATAGGTTCATTCCGAAAAAGACCAAGAATACAGTAAATACCCAAGTTATTTTATTGCTCATCAACACAATTGTTTTTCATTTAAAAAAATCATTTTTCCATTATCTTACTCGAAAGGATTAAAAGAACCATCGGGCCAACCTAAAGTTTGTTTCACTTCGGGCGAACGCGCGATGATGTTGCTGGGAATATCGAAAAAATTGTAATTCCCGTTTACACTACTGCTCAATTCCTCGGGTGTAGTAAGCGCAATATAGTTAATTGCTTTGAAAGTAGGCAACGATCCTTTTTTCGCCATTTTAAGATACTGGGTTACGGTTTCCATATCAGCATTATCGCGTATGGCCAAAAATTCACTTAACCCGGCATCGGTATTTTTCTTCAGGGTAAAATTAATGACCCAAGAGCCCTTTTTCTGCCCGTTCAACTTAGTCGTTTTAGGTCCAAGGTTGGAGGTGAACATGTTCCACCGGCGCAAATCCCAGAACCTTTTTCCCTCGAAGGCCAATTCAATAAAACGTTCATTGATTACTTTTTCGAGTAAGGTATAATCATTATCCGAGGCTGCTTTTAATCCATAGAATGAATCGCCTTCGGCAATACCTGCTCTTTTTCTGAGTTGCCCAAGGCAATCGTAAGTATCGTTTTCGTGGTTGGCCATCAAGGCCGCTTCAGCAAGGTTCAGCAATACTTCAGCATACCTGATTTCAACCCAGTCGGTACTGGTTTGGGTATAAACTTTTGTGTCCGGATTCAG
This sequence comes from uncultured Prolixibacteraceae bacterium, assembly GCA_964606515.1. Taxonomy (GTDB): domain Bacteria; phylum Bacteroidota; class Bacteroidia; order Bacteroidales; family Prolixibacteraceae; genus CAZSIK01. The sequence goes on along the minus strand of CAZSIK010000060.1, from coordinate 2,885 downwards.
CATTTTCCTGCAATAATAACCTGTTTCGGAGGTTTTGTTCGCAGCATCACCTTTGGCATAAGTCCATTGTCTGCGGTTCAAATCAACATTCGACGGGAAATAACAACCATTGTAGGCTATTGTTGAATAGAACCGTGGATCACGGTCTTTCCAATAATACAAGTCAGTGTAAGAACCGCGATAAATGCTTCCGTCGGCATTGGGAAAAGCAGCCACGAGCATAATGGAGGGGCAATTTGAGGGTACAGAACCTGTATTGGTCAAATCCTCGGGCCGAACACTCGATTCGTAGCCATGGCTATTTTTAGTGGTTTCTTCATAACAGCGCACCATGAGCACTTCCTTATTCTGTTCCTTGGTGAAGATTTGGTTGATATCGCTTGGTGCAGGCCATTTAGCACTGACATCGGTTTTGCAATCCATCAGGCCATAGCCATCCTGAAGACAAATCTCGTTTGCCTTTTTATTTACCTGATAGGCAGCTTCCCAACGTTCTTTAGCCGCAGCACTTCCCTGGTCGGGGGTAAATTGTGGACTGGCATAGAATAACATGATTCTTCCCAACATGGCAGCTGCTGCTGCCCGGGTGATACGGCCATATTCGGCAGCTCCCCATGAAGCTGGGAGGTACTGGATTGCCTTTTCAAGGTCGTTCTTGATGAGTTCAATGCATTCGGATGTTTTTTTCCTGGGAGCATGAGTAATTTCATAAGGGCTTATATAATCGATCACCTCGGTGGAATAAGGGATACCTCCGTAGATCAACACCATTTTCCAATGTTGATAAGCCCTGAAGAAATGAAGTTGACCAAGTACTTTATTTTTATCGGCCTCAAGGAAAGTGGCTCCTTCCAGTTTTTCAAAGGCAATGTTGATGTACCTGATGGGCTGATAGGTGTTGGCCGAAAAAGTTCCAGCCTGGCCCTGGCCAAGTTCACCCACAACCAGGTCGCCATTGCCGATGGTTTCGTCGGAACAAGCTGTGGCCCTGGTAGAACCGTACACGTAATCGCCCCCGAACGAGGGCATGCACAGGGAATAAACAGTGTTCAGGTACATTGAGGCCGTAGAATAATTATTAAAAATATCATCGTTGACCGTCGATTCATCTTTGATTTCAAGGAAATCGGAACAAGAAAGCAACAGGGTCAGTGAAAACGCTAAAGCGGTAATTTTATATGTGGTTTTCATATTCTTCTGCTAATTAAAGGGTTATATTAATGCCAAAGTTAAACGAACGCACTTGTGGATAATCGGACCAGAAGCCTACGTAAGCATCTTTGTAAGGATAGGGGTTGATGAGCGTCAGCAGGTTGGTGCCTGTGGCAAAAATCCTTAAAGACTCAAGCCCTAAAGTTTTTGCATAATTTGCTGGCAGGGTATAGGAAACATTGATGTTCCTAAGCCTTAAATTATGACCGTTGCGCATCCAAAACTCGGAACGCTCGCCCCTGAGTGAGTTGGAATCCAAACGAGGATAAATGCAGTTCGACGCGTTGAGCAATTCACCCGTGGCCACATCGGCAGTTGCATATTTACCATACCATTCACGCAATTGGTTCGACTGGTCGGAAAGAAAAGCACCTGTACGTTTTCCACCTGAAGCCGTAGTCCAGAAGCCTTTTTCGAAGACCACATCGTGTCCAAATGCACCATCGAATAAGGCATCGAACTTGAACCTTTTATACCGGAAGCCTAACTTGAAGGAATAAGCAATGGGCGATGAGTCGAAAGGACTGATGATATTCACATCTCCATCGGCGCTGATTTTTCCATCAGGAACTTGATTGCTCAAGCTGGTTCCGCGGTCGACAAACATGAGCATCCCCGGCCTGAGGTTCGATTCTTTAAGGCCCAACACATCGATGGTGGCTCCATCGGGGGCATTGCTTTTCAAATAGCTAATGTAGGCATTTACATCCTCCCAAGAACGGGCAAGTCCATCGTCGTTCACTCCTTTCCACATGCTGTAGCCGGTTTCGCCGCCACGTCGCCTGCCTTCTTCATCTTGCCAGGTACCTATAACCCCAAGGCTTTGCGACTTTTTGATTACTTTCGAATCGGCCCAGCTCAGGTTTACATCGGCATTGACAGCCCAGTCGTTGTTCAGGTCTTTTTCGATCCCGATTTCAATTTCACCGCCCCAAGCATCTTGAATCCCGAAGTTGATTTTTGGTGATGCCGATGAAATACCTGAATTTTGAGGAAATTCGCTTCTCTTTTCATCAAGGATATCGTATGAATGCTTATAAAATGCATCGATATTGAAGGAAATCAATTCAAAGAAACGGGTATCGATCCCGAAATTAAATGATTGTGTTTTTTCCCAGGTGGAATTGAGCACCACCAAACCTTCGCCAATTGGAGAGATTCCGGTAACAAAAGTATTGGCGCCGAACATGTAACGATCGGTTGCAGTGCTATAAGTTTCACGATATTGCGAAATGCTGTTGACTTTGTCGTTTCCCAACAAACCATAAGAGAAGCGCACTTTGGCAAGGTCCATAAACTTGATGTTGTCCTTGTAAAAAGTTTCTTCCGAAATTCTCCAGCTCGCGGCCAACGAGGGGAATAAACCCCAGCGATAGCCTTTGGCAAAATTGGTTGAAGCCTCGTAACGGGCAGTCGATTCAAAACTGTATTTATTGGCATAAGTGTAGTTGAATCTTCCGATAAAACCTTGTCTGCGGCTTAAGGTATTGATGGTGGACCCTACTGAAGAGATGGTTGAAAAGCCTGCAGAGGAGTTAACACCGTCGATTGCTAATCCAGTTTTGCTCCAATTCAGGTTATTGCCTCCTGATTCTGATTGCTCGTAAAGCAGGATGGCATTGATATCGTGTTCTCCAATTTTGTTGTCGTACGATAAGGATGGAGAAAGCTGA
>CAZSIK010000059.1:0-17678 GCA_964606515.1 uncultured Prolixibacteraceae bacterium | reverse complement strand
CAGAATGGGGAGTCTTCGATTTTCACCCCTTCAATTTTTATCTTTTTGCAATTAAAAAATTGGATCAAATGAGGACGAAGGAAATGGCCCTGACCAAAAAGACGTTCTTCAACAGGTATGCTTTTATGGTTCATTTCCCTGCTTATATTTTGACTTTCTGCTTGTTGCTGCCGCCACAACTGCCAGGTCTCCGAGGCTTCGCCATCGATGGTGCCTTTGCCGGTAATTGCTGTATTTTCGCAGCCATAAGCATAGATAAACGGGCTGTAATTATACAGGAAAGTGCCCTCCCAACTGGTTTTTACCACCGGCAGGTAATCGTCGGGATTGGAGCCGAAGCGTATAGTAGCACCGGAATCCAGATGAAGCTCCATGTTGCTGATTAAGTGAATGGGGCCATTCACCAGGTAGGTTCTTGCAGGAAAAACCAAGCGGCCTCCTCCTCTTTTGCTTAGTTCTCCTATGGCCTTGTCGATTGCAGGTTTAAAGTTATATAGCGAATCGGAAATCGCATCAAATTGTTTCATGTCGATTGAATAGTCGGGGATGACGGGTTCTGAAATTAAAGCTAAAATCGAATCTATACTTATCTTTTCATCAATTTCCTTTTGGCAGGAAACCCAAAAGAAGGTGGCAAAAAGCAACAGAACAAAATGAAAATTCTTCATGATTTATAGGTTTAACTATTAACTGTGCAATGCATACTTGGGTAAAAGATCTCTATTTATCTGATTATGTAAAAATAACGATCTGAGTGAAAAATGCAAAATTGTTTGATTCAAAAACAAGGAACTTGGTTCCGAGTATGCCAACACCTAAAATCATTAATTTAAGACCTCAAAAAAGAAATAAGCCCCTTATCGGTTTTCCTTGCCAATTTTTCGTGCTATAATGCTGATAAAAAATAATTGGAAGGCGTGATAAATCATGATGGGCACCAGAAAGAGGCTTGAAGCCGGATTGCCGGCAAAAAGTACACTTGAAAATACCGATCCATGAATCAACGATTTTTTGGATCCGCAAAAAATCACTGTTATTTGTTCCTCGCGGGAAAATCTCAACCATTTTGAAGCTACATTAGAAAGGCCCAAAACGATAAAGAACAACGCAATAACAAATCCCGATAAAATGATCAGGGTCCAATTGGGAATGGAACTAAAAAGACCCTGAGAAAAAGAAGAGCTGAAACTTTCGTATACGATCAGACAAATCACCGTTTTGTCGAACCGGCTGAACCAGTGCCGATTTCGATGTGCCCAATGCCCCCAAAACCGGTGAAGGAAGAGACCGACAACAACCGGGACCAAGATCTGAAGAATTAAGTCGATTAAGGCTTTTCCAAAACTGAAGCCATCCATCGATGCATCGAGAAAAAAACCAATCCAAACCGGGGTTACCACAATTCCAATAATTCCTGAGATGCTTGCGTTGAAAATGGCTCCTGGAATATTGCCCCTTGCTATGGAAACCATCACTACCGCTGAAGAAACCGTTGATGGCAATGCCGCAAGAAAAAAAACAGCCAACCAAAGCTGAACATACTCTGTTCCTTTAAACAAGAAATAAAATGGCAAAACCAACAAAGGAAAAACCAGAAAAGTAAACAACTGAATGGTAAGGTGTAGTTTCCAATTTTTCAGGTCGTTTTTCATTTTTTCGGGGCTTAAGCGTAGGCCATAAAAAAAGAACAACAACGCGACCCCCCATTTATTTACCTTATCGAGCGACCAGGTGCTGCCTTCAGCTCCAATCCCGGGAACAAGATATGCCAACAAAATCATGCTCAAAATAGCCAAGATAAAAACATCGGGAAGAAAACGCTTTGCCTGATCCCATTTTTTCATTTCAAACTCTATATTTCAAAGCATTATGCTTCTATTTAACTTCAATAACATGGTCTTCGGTCAGGACCGATTCACCTTGCCAACGGTACGCTACCAGCTTATGGTTTCGTGCAACACATTGGTCGACACAAAAAATGTTGTGTTTGATCATTAATTCGCTTCTGTCGAGACAATAATGACCCAGAAAAACCGGAGGGGCATCATCAGGATAAGGCAGCAGCTCAGGAATAATTTCTTTGGGAATAGTATAGGCAGGCAGTTGAAACCGGTTTCCGAACGAGATTTCGCTGAACGTTTTTCCTTCGGCTTTTTCCCACCATTTTACCCTGAACCTGCGATGCGACAAGCCATTTGTATCCCTTAGAATCAAGTCGTGTGGGAGCTCGAGTTCTACTCCCTTGACCAGTTCGCTTAAGGCCTTATTGAGTTCGGGGTTCAGTAGGTATTCCTTCAATAATTTCTTCTTGAGTTTTGTCGCACCATCTTTATAGCGTTCGAGTGTTCTGATGTGTTCGTCGTTCCAGCCCCCATGAACGACCCTGATGCCTTCAAGGTCGAGATATACCGGTAAGGTACGAAACCATTTGACGGTATCGGACCATTCGCTTTTTGCATCTTCATACTCGTAAAGGGTTCTCATCAAAGGCATTTTATACCGGGGCAACTGCTTGCGCAATAACTTGCCCGAATTATCGAGGGTCGAATACAGAATGGCATTCAACTCATGGTTTCCCAACACGGCCAAAGCACTTCCTTGCTCTACCATCTTGCGTACCAACCTTACAGTTTCTTTTATCTCGTCTCCACGATTGATAAAATCGCCAACAAAAACCGCTTTACGATCGGAATGGAAAAATGATTTCCCTTTTTTTTGATACCCCAACTTAACAAGCAGCTTAACCAATAACCCATGATAGCCGTGAATGTCTCCGATTACATCGTACATACGGTTGTTTTTAGCAGGATTTATTCAAATTGTATTATGTCGAAGTAAAAATATTGATAAAATGTTTCTTATCCAAGAAGCCCTTTCATCGGGGACAAAACTTTAACCACAAAAAAAAATCGATCATCCTGCCGGGATGGGCAATCATGTTGGGCTTACATGGTTTCCTCCCGATGCGTGCCTGGATTTCTGTTTGTATTGCAAGGCAAGAACTGAGGTGATTTTAGTGATCGAATGTTTGGTTTCATCTGGAAATGTTTCGATGGTTTTCTTATTTTTGGATTTTACAAGGCAATTACACGCGTTTAAAAATTATCAATCATGACGAAATTTGTTTATAACCCTTTAATAATCTCATTTTTTCTTGTGATTTCCCTGCCCTTATATCCTTGTACCAACTTCCTGGTAAGCAAGGGAGCCACAAGCGATGGTTCCACCATGATCACTTATGCGGCCGATTCGCACGTGCTGTATGGTGAATTGTATTACATCCCGGCAGGAGTTCATGCTTCAGGTTCGCTTGTCGATGTGTATGAATGGGACACCGGTTTGTTTTTGGGTAAGATTGCCCAGGTAGCAAAGACCTACAGCGTGGTAGGAAACATCAACGAGCATCAGCTGGCCATTGGAGAAACCACCTTTGGCGGACGAAAAGAGCTGCAAGAACAACCTGGCGCGGTAATCGACTATGGTAGCCTGATGTACCTTACCCTGCAAAGGGCAAAGACCGCTCGCGAAGCCATTCAGGTGATGGCCGAACTGGTTAGCATTTACGGTTATTACAGCAGTGGGGAATCGTTTTCGATTTCTGATCATGAGGAAGTATGGATACTCGAAATGATTGGCAAGGGCAAAAGCGAAAAAGGGGCCGTTTGGGTGGCCATGAGGATACCCGATGGCTACATCAGCGGGCATGCCAACCAGGCAAGAATCACAACCTTCCCTTTGAATGATCCCGAAAACTGCCTGTTTTCGCCCGATGTCATTTCTTTTGCCCGTTCGATGGGGTGGTTCACAGGTACTGATCAGGAATTCAGCTTTTCGGATGTGTATGCCCCTGTTGATTTCAGCGCTGCTCGTTTCTCAGATGCCAGGGTATGGGCCGGTTTTCGGAAGGTTTGCTCAGGACTCGAGAAGCATGAAACTTATGTTCAGGGAAAAATACAACGGGGCAAGCATGGTTATGCTTCGAACCGGCTTCCTCTTTGGGTGAAACCCGATAAGCCCTTAAACGTTCACCAGGTGATGGAAATGATGCGCGACCATTTTACCGGTACTTCGCTCGACATGACTCGTGATCTGGGTGCGGGACCTTTTGGTTTGCCTTATCGTTGGAGGCCTTTGACCTGGAAAGTCGATTCGCTCGAATATTGTAACGAGAGGGCCATTTCAACCCAACAAACCGGTTTCTCGTTTGTAGCCCAAAGCCGTGCCTATCTGCCTGATCCGATCGGTGGGATCCTCTGGTTTGGGGTCGACGATACGTACAGTACCTGCTATGTCCCCATGTATTGCGGCATCAATAAAGTTCCCGAACCTTTTGCTGTAGGAAACGGCGACATGCTTACCTACTCCGAGACCTCAGCCTTCTGGCTATTCAATCAGGTGGCCAATCAAGCCTATCTTCGGTATCATGTAATGATTGAAGATATACGGAAAGTACAGCGGGAACTTGAAACTCTGATGATCGGCACCGTTCCGGCAATCGATAAGGCCGCCCTCAGTTTCTGGGAGCAAGGCAATCCGAAATCCGGCATCGATTTTCTGACTCAATATTCTGCTTCGACCAGCGATATGGTAATGAAACAATGGCGATCACTAAGTCAATACCTTTTAGTCAAGTACAAGGATGGCAACATTATGAAAGAACAGGATGGCCGGTTTTTGCGCACTTCGTCGGGTTTGCCAGCTTACCCCGACATGCCGGGTTACCCGGTCGAGTGGTACCGAAAAATTGTGGAACAAACCAAATCACATTTTCAGGTGATTGAACAATGATTTTTTTTTGTGGAAAAGAAAAATTGACTATTTTTGCCGCGCTGAAAAGCAAACGTAATCTCTGGCCGCTAACGAATCGCACCGATCGGGTTATATTGCGTTTAAACCGTTAACAATCGAAAAAAGATGGACGCGATCAAAATTGCACAAGAAGCTTTCAAGCATGAAGAAGTCAAGCAACAGCCTTCATTCGGCGCTGGTGATACCATTACGGTGCACTACAAAATCAAGGAAGGAAACAAGGAGCGTATTCAAAATTACCGTGGCGTAGTGATCCAGGTAAAAGGAGAAGGGGCAACTAAAACCTTTACGGTACGAAAAATGTCGGGTAACGTAGGTGTTGAACGCATTTTCCCAGTTAATTCACCTTTTATCGACGAGATTGAAGTGAATAAAGTGGGTAAAGTAAGGAAAGCACGAATCTTTTATTTCCGTAAACTGACCGGGAAAAAAGCCCGCATCAAGGAGAAAATCAGTCAATCGTAATACACTGTAAAATGTACTTTATAAAAAAGGTTGTCAATAAAAGGCAACCTTTTTTTTTGACGGTTCACTAATAAAATTGTTAAATTTGGAACTGCTATAACAATCAAGAATTGCCCTGATGACCTATTTGTCGAGAGATCGAATTTTTTCACCCCAATGGTTCCGCGATTATCTGCTGATTATCGTAGGCGCGTTCATCCTGGCGGTCGGGTACGTTTATTTTATATCTCCTCACAAAATTGTTCCAGGAGGCGTGTATGGCATTGCCATCGTAGTGCATTACCTTACCAGTGGGTTAATCCCATTCTGGCCCGAAGGTATTCCCATCGGGCTGTTTGGCCTCGTGCTGAACATTCCCCTTACCTATCTCGGTATTAAAATATTGGGTCCCAAGTTTGGCATAAAAACCATTGTCGGGCTGGTGCTGGCTTCGGTATTCATGGATGGGATCACCCTCTTGCGTCAAAACGGTGAAGCGCCCCTGGCCGATGATGTGTTGCTCTCGTGTATCTTTGGCGGGGTGTTGATTGGTTTCGGTCTTGGCTTGATTTTTAAATCGCGGGCTACCTCGGGAGGATCTGACATCATAGCCATGATTGTGGCAAAATATACTCATTTGCCTGTAGGCCAGTTGTTAATATATGTAGATTCGGCCATTGTTCTGGTTGGGTTATTGGCTTTTCACGATTGGAAGATTCCCCTGTACTCATGGCTGGTCATCTACATCACGGGCAAAGCCATCGACCTCACCATGAAGGGGCGCGATTACAACAAGGCCTTGTTCATTATCTCGGGCGAACACGAGAAGATCAAAGATAAAATATTATTTGAACTTGACCGGGGAGGTACCCTTTTGCAAGGTAAGGGATTGTATACCAATGAAGAAAAACAGGTGATCTACACCATCGTCAGCCGTCGCGAAGTAGCCATACTCGAACAGTACATTCATTCGATCGACCCTAATGCCTTTATCGCGATCATGGACACGAGCGAAATCCTGGGAGAAGGGTTCCGTTCGCTAAAACACAAAATTGAAAAATAACATCAGGGCTATGAAATACTTTTTTCTTCTTTTTATTTCATTGTTGCTCACGCTGAGCGTTTCTGCCCAAAAAGTAGGCCTGGTTCTGAGTGGGGGAGGGGCGAAAGGGCTTGCCCATATAGGACTGATTAAAGTGCTCGAAGACCACGAAATCCCAATCGATTATGTTGCCGGCACTTCCATTGGAGCCATCATCGCCGGTTTATACGCTTCGGGTTATTCGCCCGACGAGATGCTTGACCTTTTCAACAGCGACGAATTCAAACTCTGGTCAACAGGCAGAATTAACAAAGAAAGCCTCTATTACTTCAAACGAAAAGATGAGGATCCCGACTGGATCAAACTCGACCTCACCAAAAGAAAAGACCGGATCAAACTCTTACTTCCCCTTAGCCTGGTGCCTGAACGACAAATGGATTTTGCCTTTATGCAACTAATGGCCCAAACTACCGCGGCATGTAAAAGCGATTTCGACCAACTTTTGGTCCCGTTTCGCTGTGTTTCGACTGATATTTACAACAACAAGGCCATCATCCACCGTGAGGGCGATTTGGGTGAAGCCATCAGGGCTTCGATGACCTTCCCCCTGGTTTACAAACCAATCGAGAAAGATGGTTTGCTCCTGTTCGACGGAGGTATTGTTGATAATTTCCCGACAAAAGTAATGCAGGAAGATTTCAATCCCGATTTCATTATTGGTCACCTGGTTACCGAACTTAACCAGAAACCCGATCCCGATGACCTTTTTCAGCAGATTAGCGCCATGGTAATGCAAAATTACGATTACCAAATACCCGACAGCCTGGGGGTGATCCTTGAAACCAAGCTCAGCGATGTGGGCCTTGTCGATTTTCAGAAAGTAAATTACGTTTACAGCCGTGGTATTGAAACCGCCCTGCTTAATATCGATGCCATCGAGGAAAAGGTGGAGCGCAGGGTGCCTGTGAATGAAGTCAATCAGCGCAGGGACCTTTTCAACGATAAAAAACCCAACCTGCTGTTCAATAATGTTCAGGTTGAAGGAATTTCAGATAACCTTCAGCGCAAGTACATCATTCAATCGATCCGCGACAAACATCGGGTGCTGACCATCGATCAGCTGTATGAATCGTATTTCAAATTAATTGCTGATGAGCACATTAAATCAATCAGGCCAGTAGCCATTTATAATGAACAAAGCGGTTACTTCGATCTTCAACTTAAAGTTGAACCCCGAAAACCTTTTGATGTGGAGTTTGGCGGGCACCTTACCACCAGGGCCAATACCTTTGGCTTTGTCGAGATGAACTACAAAACATTTAATACGTTCTCGTATACCCTCACCAGTAATCTGTATTTTGGCAGGTTTTACAATTCTTTCCTGCTTGGTGGCAGAATGGATGCCCCTACCAACCGGCCTTTTTATGTTTCGGGTTATTTTACTTACAACCTCCTCGATTACCTGGCTACGAGTACCGATTTGATTTTTACCGATATAAAGCCTTCGTATGTTACCATGTCGGAAAATAATTTCCGCTTCGAGGTTGGTATTCCCTATACCAAAACAGGCTTGTTCAATTTTGCAATTTCGAATGCCAATTCGAGCAATCAATATTATCAGACTTCTGTGTTTAAAGTGGGCGATAAACTCGATAAAACCACGTTTAAGGCTTTTTCAGGTGTAGCTCGTTTAAACATTAAAAATTTCGATTTCAAACAATATCCTACCGAGGGCGGCCAAAAAACGTTTTCGCTGAGGTACATCACCGGAACTGAAAAATACCAGCCGGGAACAACTGCACCCAATCAGCAGCAAACCGAACACCGGCATAATTATTTTCAAATGAAAGCCTATTATGAACAATACTTCCCAATGGGTCGCTATTTTGTATGGGGAGCCATGGCTGAAGGCCTACTCAACAACATCAAATTATTCAATAACTTTTCGGCTGCCACCATGCATGCCCCTGCATTTACACCTACCCCAAACAGTAAATCGATTTATCTTGAACACTTCAGGTCGAACCAATACTTTGCAGCCGGGGGAAAACTGATTTATCGTATCAGCGACCTTACCCACCTAAGGCTCGAAACATATGGGTTCTTCCCGATAAAACAAATTAGCCGGCAAGCCGATAATAAAGCTTTTTATATTGAGGAAGAATTTCCTGTTTGGCACTATATGGGACTTCTTGCCCTTGTGTACCAAACACCCCTGGGGCCCCTAAGCATTGAAACCAACCTATACGACAAGCAAAGCCAAAAGTTGTTTTTCTCGATTAACCTTGGTTATATGCTATTTAATAAATGGGGCATTGAAGACTAAGCCAGATTCGTAAAACATACAGTAATTATAAAACATCCATACCTGAAAATATGAAGATACTTCCATTCTTACTTGTTTTTCTTGTAATTCTTGCAGTGTATTCCTTAGCCAATTATTATCTTTTTTTACGTGGAGTACAAGCCTTTTCGCTTGAACAGCCGGTAAAACGATGGGTTGCCTTGGTTTACCTTCTGGTTAGTTATTCTTTTTTTGTGGGAATCGTGCTTGAGAGGGTTGCTTCATCGGTTATTAGCGAATGGGTTTTCAGGATAGGCTCGCTCTGGCTCCCCTTTATGTTGTATTTCTTATTTGCTGTTATCCTGATCGACCTGGTGCGACTGACAAATTATATATTTCCTTTTCTGCCTGAGGGGATGGCAAATTTCAAACAAAGCATTGGAATTGTAATTGTTGTGTTGGTGTGTGGGGTTGTTGTTTACGGATTGATTAACGCCTCGTTGGTGCAGACCCGCCGGCTCTGCATCGAAATTGACAAGAAAGTAACAGGCAAACCTGACGTGAAGGTGTTCATGGCTTCCGACATCCATTTGGGGGCACTAATAGGGGAGAAAAGTGAAAAGAAACTGCTTTCGATGATTAATCAGGAGAAGCCCGATCTGGTGCTGTTCTGTGGCGACCTCATCGACAGCGAAATTGCACCGGTGCTGCGAAAAAACCTGGGCAGTCATTTGCAGGAAATCGAAGCCCCTCTGGGAGTTTATGCCATAACCGGGAACCACGAATACATCGGCGGTATCCGCCAGTCGCTAGCTTATCTGAAACGCATCAACATTGAGGTGTTGGTTGATTCGGTGCTTACTTTACCCAATGGCATTACCCTTGTGGGGAGGAACGACCGGTCGGCCATGCATGGCAACGGTGGGCAAAAGCCATTGAAAGAACTTCTTGCTACGGCAGACCACTCAAAACCATTGATTGTGATGAATCATCAACCCTATCATCTTGATGAAGCTTTCAATGCCAATGTCGACCTGCACTTGTCGGGTCACACCCACCATGGGCAAATGTGGCCTTTTAACTACATTACAAAGGCTATGTTCGAACTAAGCTGGGGTTATAAAAAGAAAGGGACATCGCATTTCTATGTATCGTCGGGCTTTGGTACCTGGGGGCCGCCGGTAAGGTTGGGAAACCAGCCGGAAGTGGTGCTCATCAACATTAAATTCAGTAAATAATATTCATGCCATGACTCATTGGGAAGCCATTGCAAAAAGAAGATCACGACGTACTTATATTGGCGAACCCGTCGAAATGGAAAAACTGGAACAGCTAAAGATGTTGGCTGCTAAGTACAAGCAACAAGGCCTGCTTAGAATTGAATTGATCGCCGATGGCAGCATGGCCTTCAACGGACTTTCAAAAAGCTACGGGTTGTTTAAGGGGGTGAAAACAGTGATCGCCCTGGCCGGCAATAAAGCCGATGATCACCTGAAGGAGAAACTAGGGTTTTATGGCGAATTGCTGGTACTTGAAGCCACTAAGATGGATCTTGGTACTTGTTGGGTAGGAGGCACTTTCGATCGTAACAGTAAAATTATCTCGTTAAGTGAGGATGAGTCGCTCGAAAGTGTTATTACTATTGGGAAAGTCCCGTCCGAAACTTTGAAGGAAAGGGTGATTCACAGTTTGACTGCCCCAAAATCGAAACCGGTCGCTGCTTTTTATGCTTCCGATTTCCCGATGCCATCATGGATCGAAGAGGGATTAAAAGCAGTACAAAAAGCTCCCTCGGCCGTTAACCGGCAACCGGTCAGGTTTGAGTTTCACTCGGGAATATTAAGGGCCATTGTTGATTTAAAAGCCCGGTTCGACCTGATTGATTTAGGAATCGCCAAAGCACACTTTACCCTGGTAACAGGATGTGAATTTGAATGGGGGAACGGGGGTCAAATTTATTCGCCTAAAAATTAGCTATTTAGAAACTGATAAATCAAACAAATTGAAAAACGAAGACAAAAGCAATGTTTGTCCCTGGTGGATGGGTTACCTGCTGTTAATACCCTTGCGTAAAATAAGGCACAATCCCCATAAAATGCTTGGATCTTACCTGAAACAAGGGATGACTGCCATCGACTACGGCAGTGCTATGGGCTATTTCAGTATCCCCATGGCACAAATAGTTGGTCCTAAAGGTAAAGTGTTTTGTTTCGATGTTCAGCCCAAAATGTTTTCAATTCTTTCTAAGCGGGCTAAAACAGTTGGTGTGAGCGAAATTATTGATACAAAACTAATTGTCGGGAATGAGGCCGATTACCTTGGCATGGATCAAATTGCCGATTTTGCGTTACTTTTTGCCGTTGCCCACGAGGTACCTGATCAGGAAACGCTTTTTATTAATCTCTACCGGATGTTGAAACCCGGAGCCCACCTCTTTTTTGGTGAACCTCCGGGCCATGTAAAAAAGGAAGAATTCGATCAATCGGTTTTACTTGCCGTAAAAGCTGGTTTTAGTCTGGTGTCGGATGAAGACCGGAAAAAGTTGATGGTGGTATTTCGAAAATAAGAGGAGAAGAGAAGAGAAGGATGAAGATTATATTGAAGTTCTTCGCCCCTTTTTATCCGGTAATGGACATTTTTCCCGATTCATTCGTTATTTTTGTTGTTCTGGCATATCGAATATAATAAACCATAATAATAAAAAGATGAAGACACGTTTTACGTTTTATTTAAAAGCCTTGAATGCCTTGGTTGTTTTTGGCTTGATAATCAGTGCTTGTTCAAGCGAAAAACTCGATGCCTTCCCTGATGGCAGCCCTATTTCAGACTGGTTCGCCGATTCGTCGAAAGTGGATTTGAATTCCTTGGGAAAAGTGTACAACATTACCGAATTTGGTGCGATGCCAAACGATTCAGCCCTCAATACGGTCTTCATCCAAAAAGCAATCGACCAGGCCGAAGCCGATGGAGGAGGCGTTGTGCTGGTGCCTGAAGGTACCTTTTTGAGCGGTGCCTTATTTTTCAAACCCCGTACCCATCTTCATGTTGTGGAAGGGGGAATGCTTAAGGGCTCCGATAATATTGAAAACTACCCGATTATGCCTTCTCGGATGGAAGGGCAAAACCTCGATTACTTCCCGGCCCTTGTAAACGCTTATGGGGTCGATGGTTTTACCATTTCAGGAAAGGGCACCATCGACGGAAACGGCTTGAAATATTGGGAAGCTTTTTGGGCCCGCCGTAAAGAAAACCCCAAATGCACCAACCTCGAAGTCTCACGCCCCAGGCTGGTCTTCATTCAAAACTCAAACCATGTGCAAATTCAAGATGTAAAGCTACATAACTCCGGTTTCTGGACTACCCACCTTTACCGTTGCGATTCAGTCAAAATCATCGACGTGAATATTTTTGCCCCGATGAAACCGGTGCCCGCTCCCAGCTCCGATGCAGTCGATCTGGATTATTGCAGCACGGTTTTGATCAAGGGCTGTTTCATGTCGGTCAACGACGATGCCATCGCGCTGAAAGGTGGCAAAGGTCCCTGGGCCGACCAGGATCCCAACAATGGCCCTAATCAGAACATCCTGATCGAGAATTGCAACTTTGGATGGTGTCATTCGGTGATTACCTGCGGTAGCGAATCGGTACATACCCGTAATGTGTTGTTGCGAAATTGTAAAATCGAAGGCGTTTCGAGGCTGATCTTTCTCAAAATGAGGCCCGATACACCACAATTGTACGAATATATTACCATCGATAATGTGGAAGGATCGGCTAAAACTGGTATTTACATCAATCCATGGCGTCAGTTTTACGATTTGAAGGGACGGGAAACCCCTCCGGTATCGGTATCCAAAAACATTACCTTCAAAAATCTGAAGCTCGATTGTAAAACATTTGCCAGCATTGGAATTACAGAATTCGATTCGTTGAAAAACTTCACCTTCGAAAACCTGGTAATCACCGCCGAAAAAGCCGAATTCGATTATTCAATCATCGATGGCTTCACGGTGAAAAATGTAAGCATCAACGGCGTACCTTTTATAGTGAATTAAGCTGTTGAAAATATTGAACCGGAACTGTGATTTTTATGATGTGCTGATTATCTTGAGGATACCTTTTGTTCTGAATAATCAGATAATCTTAAAATCACAGTTTCGATTTTTTAGTTCATTAACGTAAATTCGGTACTGCTGATCAATCACCAATCGATTTTACTTTATTCAATCTCCTTCCCCTTTCCCTATTTCCTTTTCACCATAAACTTCCCCTTAACCAGCCACGATGTTCCGAAAGCCAAGAGGGCGGTCCATTCGAGCCAGAATACCGGTTTGTACTTTGCCCAATGTGTTTCGAACCATGGGATGATCTTGAAAAGAAAAATAAACACGATAGAAATGAGCATGATGATGCCGCAGGCAATATATACTTTGTTGCGGCATAGCTTCCGTTTGCTTTTATGTCCCGAGCTTTTTGTAAAAAGGAAGATGGATATGAATGATAAAGTAATAAAAAATAAGGCCGAAGCAATGTAGTGTATGGTGATCCTGAGGTTGTTGTCGGGCAAAAACCGGATTGAACACTGCACGTCGGGATTTTGTGAGGTGGCAAAAAGAGCCGAGCCTAAGGCAAAAATACCCGCCAGGTTGGTGGCGATATCGTCGGGCCGGTCGTAGCCGCGGTAGGAAAGCAGGAAGACGGCCACGGCGCAAAGTGTCCCCACATACACATCGCCCATTAGGGTATAATAGTAATGGCTGATTGAGTTTTGAATATGATGACAGTGCCCCAGGGCAAAGGTCCCAATAACCAGCAAGGCTGGTAAAGCTATCCCCAGAATGCCGATCAGGCGTCGAAGGGTTAAATAGGATACCACCATTGGATTGGAGGGCTTGTTTTCGAAAAATGGTTTCATCTATGGAAAATTTTTTATTTCGTACAAGTTTCGATTCGTTTGATAAAATAAGCCAGTAAATCGCCGGGTTGATCAAAAATAAAAAAATGATTGCCTGACATAATTTTCAGGTCGAAATTCCCTGAGGTGATTTTCTGCCACGGCCAGGCCTCTTCCTGTCGCACCTCATCGCGGTCGCCAATAAGCACCGAGACAGGCAGGCTTAAGGGGCTTAATTCAGGCTCAAAAAATGTTTCAATCAGTTTGAAATCATTTCGGAGAATGGGTTCAAAAAAATCCATGACTTCGTTGTTCCCCAGAATTTCTTCTGGAACACCCCCCAACTTGCGCAAAGCCTCAGTAAATTGACCTCGGGGCAGTTGGTACCGGTTATTGCGTTTGTCGACAGAAGGCGCTTCTCGGCCACTAACAAACAAGTGAATAGGTAGGATATCTCCTTCACATAGCATCTTTTCGAGTAACAAGCGGGCAATCTCCGTTCCCATGCTGTGCCCCCAAAGCACGTATTTGCCATGCAGGAGGAGCCTGATCTGTTTGTAGATATCTTCTGCCGCTTCATAGAGTGAAGAAACAACCGGCTCACTAATCCGGCGTTCCCGGCCTGGAAGTTCACAATATATAGGTTCAAAATAGGTCTGGTTATTAAAAATTGGCCGGTAGGAATAATAACCGGCCCCGGCAAAAGGTAAACATATTATTTTCATCATCAGTTCTCGCAATCACAATGGATCATTATACTTTCTGTTTCATTCTTAACTTAAAAAATTACCTGACATTTTCGCTTGGGTTCTGCCTATAAAAATATAATTTTTCTTTATTATTGTAGAAAAAAATTAAAATGAAAGTAGCTGTAGTAGGAATCAGCTTTTCATTCCCTGGAAATGTGACTTCATTTTCTGCATTGGAAGAGGCGCTGTCGAATCATTCAGTTTTATATCATGCCACACCTGAACAACTATCTGGATCGGAATTTCGAACACGAAAAGTTTTGGGAACGATGTCACATCCCGATCGGTTCGATGCTTCCTATTTTAATCTTTCCCCTGCTGAAACTGAACAGCTTGATCCTCAAACCCGACAATTGCTTTTGCTCAGCATCGATGCCCTTGAAAGCGGTAACATCAATATCGACCGGATCAATAAATCGGCTGTAGGGGTGTATACCGCAGCAGCATTTACTGATTACCGCGATAATATTCTCGACTCAGGAGCAGGTAACGAATACACTATTTCGGGGAATACCCTTTGCTGCATAGCCGGACGTTTGTCTTATCACCTGGGTTTTGGCGGACCTTCGCTGGCGATCGATACTGCTTGTTCTGCTTCGCTGGTTGCCCTTCATTATTGCTGCAATGACCTGATAATGGGTGAAACAGAACTTGGTTTAGTTGGGGGTATCAGCCTGATCTTGTCTGAAAAAATACACACTGGCTTTGAAGGCTTAAGGGCCCTTTCGAGAAACAATCAAATCAGGCCTTTCGATGATAAAGCCGATGGCTACATACGTGGGGAAGGTGGCGGGGTCGTTATTTTAAAGGCCCTCGACAAAGCCTTGCGTGATGGCAATAAAATATTTGCCGTGATCAGGTCTACCGCAGTGAACAACGACGGAGCTTCAAAAAGTTTTGTGTCGCCCAATCCCAAAGCCCAATCGGCTTTGATTCATCAGGCTTTGGTGAAAGCCAACTGTACGCCAGCCGATATTGATTATCTTGAAGCTCATGGGACTGGTACACCGGTGGGTGATCCGCTTGAGCTCAGTGCTATCAGCGAGGTTTTTAATTCAGAATCCCGGAAGGAAGCCCTTCATGTTGGTTCTGTCAAAAGCAACATGGGTCACCTTGAAACGGCCAGCGGTATGGCCAGTTTAGCCAAAGCCATCCTGACAGTCGAAAAAAAAACAATCTACGGGAATGCCGGATTTAGCCAACCCACTTTGCGGTTCGATTGGACCGATAGTTTGCTCCGTATTCCGGTACAAGCTTTTTCAACAGAAAAAGAAAAGCTAATTGTAGGTATCAACTCGTTTGGTCTTAGTGGAACCAATGCTCATGTTATCATCGAGTCACCACCGGAATCAGTCTGTAAAGAAACAATGAATCAATGCATTGGTCCTATTATATTCGCCCTGTCGGCTCAGAGTGAAAAGGCTTTTTCAGAGCTTCAGAAAACCTGGGCTGATTGGTTTCAAAAGGCTTCTTCCAGGGGAGCCGATGTCTTGGCAGTCAACTCCCTGATAGGGCGAAGAGCTTGTCAATTCAGAAAAATATGGATAACAGACAGTAACAAACACTTGGCCGAGAAACTAGATCAATCTGCTGTTCCGGTTAAGGCATTTCGTGAACTTAAAACAGCATTTGTTTTTTCCGGGCAAGGTGGGCAATGGGCCGGAATGGGCCGAAAATTATACCCACATCCTGTTTTTAAGATGGCCCTTGAAGAATATGATCAATTATTCAAGGACTTAGGCTGTGGGTCAATCATCAAGCACTTGTTTTCCGATCAGCTGTATGACCAGATCAACCAGGCACAAATCATTCAACCCATCCTGTTTTCCCTACACATGGCGTGGGCCCGTTTGCTCGGCTCATCCGGCATCAGGGCCGATGTTGTGATGGGGCATAGTTTGGGCGAAATCTCTGCTGCCTGTTTTTCAGGCTTGATTGCTCCAGCCGATGCAGCAAAAATTGTGTATCTCCGCAGTTTAATTGTGTCGCAAAACCATCACGACCATGGCATGATTTTAATTGGCGCTCCTGAAGATTACTGCAACAGGGCTCTGCTTGAACTAGGATTAAGCCTTGAACTGAGTGCTATCAATGCAGCAAGCGCTCTCGTTTATTCGGGACAAAACCATGAAATAAGACAATTAAGTCACTATCTTGATCAAAACGATGTATTTAACAGGATTATTAAAGTAGATTACGCCTCGCACAGCAGCCAAATTGACCATGCGCTCCCGGTATTTATTGAAGCCCTCGGAACAATAGAGGCCTTTCCCGGAACAGTTCCGATGTATTCGACCAGCCAAAACTGCTGGGTTGATCACACTCAAATTCATTCCATGTTTTGGGCCAATAACCTGCGCCAACCGGTTCAATTTTATCAGGGAACAAGGGCGCTGATCGAACAGGATGTCAACCTGTTTATCGAATTTTCGCCCCATCATCTACTTTCTACCCTGATTGAACAAACCGCTGAAGAGCTGGATCGTCGGGTATGGTCGTTCTGTGTTTCGAATAAACAGCACGACGATCGGTTGCATCTTCTGACCACAATAGGACAATTATTCGAAACTGGTTTGTTGCCCGATTGGAAAACCCTACTGAATCTACCCGATCTTCCTTTTGCTGAAATGCCCCGTTACGCCTGGCAACTCGAAAGCTTTTGGTTCTCAGCGAAAATTGAACAACCCACCTTGTCAAAGAACCTGATGGTAGAACCTGAAACAACCACGAATCTGCCCAAATTTGATCATGCCACCAAGCGAACCGATTTATACGATCAACTTGTTGGGATTGTATCAGAATGTCTTAAAATGCCAAAGGAAAAAATCGACCGGAATGCGACTTTCAAAGAATTGGGATTCGATTCGTTGATGGCATTAAGGGTGAAAAATAAAATTGAAGCTAACCTGCACCTGAAATGTCCGATCACCACTTTTTGGAATTTTCCAACACTGAATCAATTTGCTGTTCAATTGTTTCAATCCCCAGCTTCAAAAACTAACATTCAGGAAGCAAGTGCAACGGAAAATTTTTCAGATATGATGAATGACCTTGACCGGATACTTGAAAATCTGTAAACAACATGGACAAATATAGCCCTGAGTTGCTCGAAGAAAAACTGGTTAAATCGTACGAAGCCATAAAAGTTTTACAAGCCCGCCTAGTTAGCCAACAGCCCGATTCCATTGCTATTATTGGCATGGCCTGTCGCTTGCCGGGGCATTGCAATTCACCGGAGGAATTTTGGGACTTTCTGCTCAGCAAGGGAGATGGCATTGAACCCGTACCAGCCTCTCGGGTTGAAGACCTCGATGATTCGTCGATACGGGGCGGATTTGTTGATGAAGTGTACGAATTCGATCCCTTTTATTTTGGGATTTCTCCTAATGAAGCCCGTAGCCTCGATCCTCAGCAGCGTTTGTTGCTTGAAGTTTGTTGTGAAGCATTAGAACGGGC
>CAZSIK010000058.1:0-17850 GCA_964606515.1 uncultured Prolixibacteraceae bacterium | reverse complement strand
ACTATGAGGCTTATTCAGACATTAACAAAATGTATGCACCCAACAATACGCAAGATGAGGTGTTTGACCAAATTGAGGCTGACCTCACCAAAGCGATGCAAATTTTACCCTCGCGCGATGCAGGTGGAGAATGGGCTAAAGGTCGTGCTACTTGCGGCGCTGCTGCCGGATATCTGGCCCGTGCTTTGATGTTCCGCCATAAATTTTCTGAAGCGAATGTTGTATTGAAAGACATCATTGCAGGAAAGTACGGACATTATGAACTTACAGCCGATTATGGTGATAACTTCAAAGAAGGTTTGGCATACGAGAACAACTCAGAAAGTCTTTTTGAAGTTCAATTTATGGACTTTGGCACAGGTGGCACCGTTGACGAGTGGGTTATAGAACTTATAGACCCGGAAGCAACTCAGGGCCACGCGGTAGAAAGCAACTACGCTGCTCAGGATTTGGGTAGCTGGGGTGACCTCGCTGGCTCACCTTGGTTGTATAACCTGTTCAAAAAAGAGAACAGTACAGATGGCCGTATCGATCCTCGTTTATACTGGACTTTGGTTACATACGAAAAAGAATATAGCAACTATACTGACCTGAAAACGGCAGCATATCCAAATGGAGATCCTCGTTCCAACACTGTTTATCAACAAGAATTAACTGCAACTCCCCGATCGAACACTTCCCAGGGGGGTATATCAATTGCTAAGTTTACCAATGCAAGAAATAACATCTACAAATCAATTAGCGTCGGATTGCATTGTGGTATCAACCTGCGCCTTATGCGTTATAGCGATGTTTTACTACGCGCAGCAGAATGCGAAAATGAAATCAATGGCCCAACACAAACTGCTATCGATTACATTAACATCGTACGCCGCCGTGTAGCTCTTGAAGATCTTAAAGTTTCCGACTTCCCATCGGCTGATGCTCTTTTCGAACAAATAGCAAATGTTGAACGTCCAAAAGAATTCGGTTGCGAAAACGGACGGGGTATCGACCTACTCCGCTGGGGTTTCTTCTACGATGCAAACCGCCTTCAGCAATTGGTTGAACATGGTTATTACAAGCTCGATGGCAAAGCCTCGACCGAGGAGCTTACAGCTGAAACTGCCAGCGCTTCATCGTTTCAATACTACTATAAGGGACATGAATATTTGCCAATCTTTCAATCAACGCTGAATGCCAACCCTAACCTTGTTGGCAACTCGGCAAACAAGAATGAAGACAATGGCCCCGCTTTCCTGGCTAAATGGTCGGTTCGTCCGATTGTAAAATAGGATTATTCCAGTATATTTGAAACTTCCTTATCGACGTATTTTTTGTACGTTGATAAGGAAGTTTTTCAACATAAACAGATCACACATGAAATTAAAGTATTTACTGATGATCCCCGCTGACATAAGTACCCTATTGTTCACCGGCTGCGTGTATTGGAGCAAAAAGATAAAACAGGATGATTTTAAAACAGTTGGCTTTCGTTTCTTGAGTAAATTAAGAGATTGAGAAATCATAAATGATCTCCTGCAACAAACAAATTGGATCACTTTGATGCCTATCTGTAGCAACTTTTTTAACCCAAGAATAACGCAGGTTGCACCAATATTATAATATAATCCACCAAAAAAAAATCAAACCCACTTAATTTTGTGAAAAATGGTTATGCTTATAACGATCCTATTAATATTATTCATTTCTGCACTATGAAACGAGGCAATTCTTTTCCAATGCTTATGCTTTTGATGCTCATTACAGTTTTTTTTACCTCTTGCAACAAACCTCAAGAGTTAAAGTACAATAACCCCTTGGTAAAACAGCGGGCCGATCCATGGATACACCGTAGTCAGGATGGAATGTATTATTTCATTGCTACTTCGCCAGAATACAACCGGATTGAGGTACGTAAGTCGACTACCCTGAATGGAATTGCCGAAGCCCAAGCCACTACTGTATGGACCAAAAACGACAGTGGCCCGATGAGCTATCATATCTGGGCTCCCGAGCTGCACCGCATCGACAATAAGTGGTACATCTTTTTTGCAGCCGGTCGGGCCGAAGACATCTGGCGAATCCGCATCTGGGTACTTTCAAACGGGGCCGATGATCCCACTCAAGGGGAATGGACCGAAGAAGGTCAGGTTCAGACCGAACGTGACGGATTTGCCCTCGATGCCACAATTTTTGAGCATAAAAGTGAACAGTATCTGATATGGGCCGAAAAAACCCGCACCGACAATAATTCAGGCCTGCTGATTTCAAAAATAGAATTGCCCACCACCCTTGTAGGCCCTCAAACAATTCTTACCGAACCCGAATACGAATGGGAACGACATACCTACGCGGTTAACGAAGGACCTGCGGTGCTTAAACGCAACGGGAAAATATTCGTCACCTTCTCGGCCAGTGCCACCGATCATACCTATGCAGTTGGACTTTTGTGGGCCGATGAGAACGCCGATTTGCTCGATGCCCGTTCCTGGAACAAATTGCCTGAGCCGGTATTTTATACCAACGAGGCGGTAGGGCGTTTTGGCCCGGGGCATAATGGTTTTACCCTGGCCGAGGATGGCAAAACCGATATCATGGTGTACCATGCCCGCGAATACAAAGAACTGAAAGGTTCCGGCCTATCCGATCCCAACCGCGATACCCGGGTTCGTGTTCTGCATTGGACCAAGGATGGGTTCCCCGATTTCATGCAGGAAATTGGCGATTGACCTAGAAAATTTCTATTCAGGAACTAATCCTTTATACACCTGACACTCATACCAGTATCTTTTGTAATATCTGATCTCTCTTCACTATTGATGAGATAGTACAGATACCGGTAAACTGAGTTGTCGACCGACGATTGGGTACTGCTCCAATAATAGGCTGTAGTGTTAAGCCCAATGCAGTAAGGAGAGTAATTATATCGAGCTCCGGACGGTAATGTATTGAATCCAATCGAATTATTGCCGTTTCCGGAGCTCGTCCATCCCGATAGGGCTTTTAAATCTTTCCCTATTGAAGAATTTCTCCAACCAAAATTATTGGCATCGGCCGGGGTAACTCCAAGCTCAATCTCAAGCTCCATCCATTCTTTGTCGCTGGGAAGATGCCAGCCAGCCGGACAAACACCACGGACACCACTGGGAACAGCATTGCTGCTGGGTTTCCCGTCCATTGCCGCTGGCCAGTTGTACAATACCCCGTATTTTGCATAGTATTCGGTATTTTTTGCTTCGTTCAGATCATTGCCGTTGTACCCAAAAACATAATAATGTTTAGCTGACGTAGAACCTATACTATTGGGCGACACAGCTGGCAGATAGGCCAGGTTTTCGGCCATCCAGGTTTGGTCTCCAAATTTCAGGGTTTGATACACTTTACCATCGCGGGTATCGGTAAATGTGCCTAAAGTATTAAATTGTTTTATTTCACCTGTTTTTTCCCCCGCTTCGGTTTTTATAAAAGCACAATAGTAGTGTGGATTATTGTTGACGAGGCCTTCCAGCAGCAACGAATAACTGTTTCCTGATGTAGTTACCACAATCTTGTTTTCCATTTTCCCGGGAGAAGACTGATTCATACTCCAGTAAAAACCTTTCTCAAGTACAGGAACTGAATCGTCTGTAATAATTTCTGCTTTCAATTTACACGAGGTCAGGGTCAGATCAATTACGCTGCTGGTAAGTACATCGGGGGGACTTTTCGTTTTTGATGCTGAACGTCGTGTCCCACCCTTTCCAATCCCTTGATTGTTCTGTGCAAAAGCTACATAATAAACTGGGGTATTTTCATCCAAGTTTTCAAGGGTGACAGCAAAATCAGAATGAGGATACGCGATATAAGCCACACGATCATTTTCATCAGGATCGGGATTTGTTTTGCTCCAATAAAAGCCCCTTTGTATCAATTGTGACCCGCCGTCGTTGATCAGATCGCCTGTAAGTTGAACCGAATTCAGTGTTGCAGCCGTGTTCCCGGTGGTAATAACCAAGGGAAGGGTATCAGGCCTTGTCTCATTCACACGTACACAACGGATGCTGTTACCAATCGATTTTCTAAAAGATTCTTCTCTGTACCCAATTCCTGAATGCATAATTACCTTGCAAACATAAGTCAAGTCGTCTTTTTTTAAATTCATCACCCAATGACCAACGATTCCAAGACCGGAAAAACTTTTATAATCATAATAGAAACCAGCAGCTAAACCCGAAAAACCACTGATATCATTCAAGGTTGGGTTAGAACCAGGGCTTCCAATCGTTGTTGAAACGTTCCATGAAGTTTTTGAAGACAAGGCTTTTGCATATTTATTCAAGAAATTGCTTCCATCATAATTATTTTTGTTGTATAACATTTGATTCCCAAGGTCGGTCCATTCCACTTCACCAGGAATAAACCAACCCGACGGACAAGCCCCCTGAACTTTTACTGAAAAACTGTATTCACCTGTAACTCCATTGAGGGCGGCGGGCCAATTGTACAGTACTCCGTATTTTTTATAATTTTCGCTTGCTTTAGCCCTAAGCGTATCTGGATTGTCGTCGTTATACCCATATACATAATAGTGCTTCGTAATGGTTGAATTCTCATTATGGTTGTTCACAAAAGGAAGGTAAGCCAAATTTTCGGCCATCCATTCGTGCCTCCCTATTTTTACTGTTTTATAGGTCTTCCCGTCGCGCGGGTCCGTAAATTCTCCGAAATCGGGCGATTTTTTTGTTTTAAAAGCGAGGGTTTTCCCCAAAGTGATACCCTCCGAGTTAATTGCATAAGCCCTGTAATAATAATCGGTACTTCCATCCAGGTCTGCCAAATCTTTTGAAAAGGGATTTCCAGTTGCCTGAACCGTTTCTTTATGATCCACTTCATCGGGGTTTGTATGGGTCGTGCTCCAAAAGAATCCTTTTTCAATTATTGCCGATGCCCCGGTTGAAGCAATTTCACCGTTTAACAGTACCGATTTATCGGTAATTGAAAGAGGTTCTTTTGTATCCACCAATGGACGTTGGTCGGATTGGTAACATCGTATGCTCCATCCATCGGAACTTGATAAAGAAGCATTTTGTGATTTATTGAGATCAAAATGAATGGAAAATCCGTTGGAGCCATTGTGCAAATAAGCGTATGATCCTAATCCTGTAAATGATTTTCCGGAAGAATAGTACTTGCCCGAAGGGAGAATTGAAAAGCCCGAAGCGTTATTGATACCGGGATTATTCCCAGGACTTCCGTTTACCGAACTACCTTTCCAATTCGATACGGAAGAAAGCTGTTTTACACTGGTATCGAATTGGTTTTCTTTCAGCAAAAAAGCAGTAATGTATGCGTATAATGAGGAAAAATCATCAGCAGTCGGCAAAGACCAGCCAGAAGGACAAGCTGTAGTAGCTGCACTGGAATTGTACAACACCCCGTGAATATGATAGTTATCGGTTAGTTTAGCCGAATCGGCATTAAAACCAGTAAAACCATAAACATAATAATTAGAATCCGTTGTAGAATAGTTGGCTGGAGGAGATACAGAAGGCAGATAAGCCAAGTTTTCGGCCATCCATTTTTTACCATTTAGAAGAACGGTTTTATACACTTTACCATCGCGCTCGTCGGTATACGAACCGAATTCGAATGCCTCCCTTGTTTTTAAAGAATAAGTATCGGTATACGATTTTCCGACAATATTTTCGGCAAATGCCCTGATGTAATAGCGGGTCCCGGGGATAAGCCCCTCGATCAAGACACTGAATGCATTGTCTGAAAAGTTTGCATCAACGCTAAGGTCTGAATCATCGGGCAGTGGGTTTTCCCTGCTCACATAAAAACCCGATAAGGTAACTGGATTACTGCCGGCATTCCCAACTTGGGCACTTAATTTGAACGAGTTGCTTGTTATTTCCAAAGGAACTATTGTGGATATATCGGGCCGGTTGTCATCTTTTACGCAGCGCACACTTAAACCTTCCGAAACAGTAGTTGAATAAAAATTGCGGTTTATCGAGGGTTTTGAACTTTCCAAGCTTCTTCCTATAGCATTGAATGAGTCGTTGGTCCTTAAGGTAGCACTCCACCAATAGGCATCTGAACCAGCGCCTACAAAACTAAATATTGACTGGACACACCTGCCTGCAGGGATTGCGGTGAAACCCGATTGGTTGTTGCCGTTTCCGTCAAGCAACCAGCCTTCCCGCGATTTTAGTTTGTGCCCCACATCATCACCTCTCCACTCGAAAAGATCGAGTTCCTGACCCGAGAGCCCAAGGGCAGTTTCGAGTTGTTTCCATTCAGCATCGCTGGGCATGTGCCAACCTATCGGGCATGCCCCTCTAACCTTACTTGGAATTGAATTGCTTGAGCCCTCCTGAAGCATGGCTGCCGACCAACGGTATAATACACCATATCGTTCGTAATTACTTGTGGTTTTTCCAAATTCAATACTTTGGCTTGTATAACCGGGAATAAAAAATGGACTATAAACGCCAGGCAATTCACCCCCAATTGGTATCCAGGCTAAATTTTCGGCCATCCACCATTGGTCTCCTATTTTTACGGTTTTGTAGGTTGTCCCATCGCGCTCATCAATAAACGAATCACTTGTTTTTTGATGCGTTTTAAATGATTTCACTAGACCAGTTTTTTCGCCTTCGCTGTTCCTTGCATAAGCAACATAATAATAGGTTGTATTTTCGTTTAACCCATTTAATATGAAAATGAATGAGTCTTTGGCTTCTTGGATTGGAATAACATTGTCGCTTTTCCCCGGGTTGGAATTTGAAGAGCTCCAATAAAATCCTCTTTCAACAGGTTCACTTCCTCCGTCGGAAACAAGTTCACCATGCAAGGTAGCTGAAACCAATTGAATATTAAAGGCTTCAAGAGTAAGAACAGATGGAGCAAAGACCATTTTTCTAAAGGCAAAAACGAAACGTTCATCCGATTGGATGTTAATGTGAATCGGATCGGCTTGATACCCCACCTTAAAAACAGATAAGCCAAGACGATCACCAGGTTGAAATGAAAAGTCCTGAACATTTAACAGCGAATGACTTTTATTTCGCATTTCCTTTTGTCCTTCACTTCCATAATAAATTTCAAACCCCCTATGCTCCTCTTCACCAATAATTTTAAATGTTTGTGCAAAACGGGCTGTAATGATACGGACAAAAAAAATCCCGTTTTGCCCGATCTTGATTTGAAGAGTAGAACCATCCAGCAGGTTTTGTGCCTTTTGATAAAGAATACTTTGTCCGTTTATATTGAATATAAATATATTAGCCTCGGGTAGTGCAGCACCACGATACCTAAGGCTCAGCAAACCTTGGTTCTGCCCCGAGATCCTAAAACCTTGTTCTGATGGAAAAGTTTCGGTATGGGTTGACCCCCAAAAAGACCTTTTGGAAAGGTTGATCCGGTAATCGTTGCGTATCGGCAGATTACCAAATCCTATTTGCTTACCATTTGTTTGGTTTTCAACCGAAATGGAATCGATCGAAGTGTTTTCATTATTTATCGTTCCAACAAGAGTGTAAATCAGGTCTTGAGCTTTCGATAAGGAAATGAAGGAAAAACAAATAGTCAAAAAAAGAAAAGTGGTTTTCATCGATTTACGGTTTGAAAAAACAAGACTTCCAATTCTTAATCGATATAAAGATATGAAAATAAACAAGAAATAGAACAAGCCCCAACGAATTCGACCTTCGTTGGGGCTTGTTGCTGTTGATCGTGTTTTTCTAATTCTATTTAAAATCAATTTTTATCGAATAATCAACCGCTACGGGTTTTCCTCGTTGCATCCCAGGTTTCCAGGCAGGCATCGATTGCACTATTGAAATGGCTTTGTCATTCAAAGCTTTGGAAGGCGAATCGACCACCTTTATTTTGTCGATGCTGCCATCGCTTGCCACAGTAAACTGCACCTTGACTGCACCCTTTTCTTTCGAGCCCGCGGTAGCTTTTTCAAGATAGGTTTGCAAGGCCGCCGGGCCCCCTTTATAAGAAGGCAATTCTTCAACCACCACAAACACCTCGCCGTTCGATGATGAAGGTTGCTTTTTTGTGGTGATCAGGACCACCCCATTTTCTCCTTTCTTGCCGTACCTGGCAATAGCCGATTGGTCTTTAAGCACTTCCATTCTTTCAATGGTATTTGGATCAATCGAGTTGATGTCGCCTTCGAAGAGCTTTCCATCAACATGGATGATGGGCATTTTTCCTCCTTCGCTTCTTAAATTCAGATAAGGCAGCGGGGGCGGCGGAGGTGGCGGGGTTCCCTCGCCTGGCATCTTGCCATAGCCAACCACCTCGATATCGACAACTTCCCGTTTCATCTGTACCTCAATGCTTTCCTGTACTTTTACTTTAACCGTCTGATAACCTACAAACGAGAACACGATCCAATCTTCGGGCTTAATACCGGAAAGGGAAAATTGTCCGTCAACCCCACTTACCGTTCCCAAAGTGCTACCAGCCACAATGACCGAGGCCCCGGGCAAAGGTTCGCCTTTCTCGTTGCTTACTTTTCCTTTAACCGAAATGGTTTTATTATTGGCCATTTTATCTTTCATGGTTAAAATGACCAATTCATTTTCACTCTTCACAATCCGGTTCACTTCATTATACCCCTCCTTCGACAGGGTAACTTCACTTAAATCGGAGACACCGCTAATAGTGAATGCTCCATCCTTATCGGTCAACGAACGGTTTAGCCCATTCTCTGTTAAGATGAGGGCTTCAGCCACAGGTTTTCCAAACTGATCGAATACCTTACCTTTAACCTGAGTAAGTGTTTCATTGGAAAGAGTACCATTTTTTGAGGTTTGAACCGGAACATAGTTAGGTTTGGCAAACGCGGTCATTATGAGCGCGACTACCGGAAGGGCCCATAACAACTTCAAACGTTTTACAGGCATGGTTTTATTTTTATTCATCATGAAAATTCTTTTTGTTGGATTAAATAGGGTAAAACCATTGGCAATCAATAAAACCGGAACCCCCAACATGCGGTTGGCCAGGAGGGATTTGTAGGTGTGCGCGCTCACCCCGCTCTGCAAAGTGCCCCTGTCGGCCAGGTATTCGTGGTTTTCCTTGACTGCTTTTTGGTACAAGGTAAGCAAGGGATTGAACCATTGCACAGTGCGGACCAACTCCAATACCATCAGGTCGATCCAGTGTCGTTCTTCGATGTGGACTTTCTCGTGTGCAAGTACCGTTTTCAACTCGATATCGTTGCACATTTTGCTACTAACATAAATTTTGTTGAAAAACGAAAAAGGTGCAGTATCCGATTTTAGCTTGAAAAGCAACCTGTTACCAAGCATTACTTTTTCTCCCTGTTTCCGGGCCTTTACCAGTTTGGCATATTGCCATACCAGGCGAACCAGGAAAAACAGCATTCCAATTCCATATATCACTTTCCAAACCTGGAAACCAGTTTTTTGGGTTCCTATTTCTGAAATGGATACTTCGGATAAAGACGGGAATTCAACTTCAGGAGCGGCAACTTCAAGTGCATAACGAAGCGGGAACATGGGCATAAACAGCGACAACACAAGCCCCGACAAAAGAAACCAGCGGTTCAGGTTGAAAAAAGTTTCCTTCCTGAGCACCAAGACATAAACCAGCCAGAAACCGGCCAACCAACAGCCCATCTGCAAAAGATAGCTTCCTAATGCATTCATGGTTTATTCATTTTCAGGGTTTTGCAATTCATCCCGCGTTTCGTTCATCAACAGTTCCAGTTCTTCGATGGTCAGGTCGTTTTCACGTGCAAAAAACGTGGCCATTTGAGGAAATGAATTGTTGAAATAATTCTTCATTAAGGAAAATAGTTGTTTCCTCGAATATTCTTTTTTTGAAACCAGCGGGAAATAGACATGTGTATTTCCTTCGACTCGGTAACTGACCACCCCCTTGGCCTCGAGAACCCTGATGATGGTTGATACCGTGTTCCTGGCAGGCTTGGGATCGGAAAAACAATCGCGGATGTCGCGCACCATCCCCTCGCCCAGGTCCCAAAGTATCTGCATGATTTGTTCTTCAGCTTTCGTTAGTTGCATCGCTTGAATTTTGAAAGTCCGGAACAAATATATGACTATATTTTTAGTCAACAAAGAATATTGACTATTTTTTTAGTCAATATTGATATTGAAGAACTGAAATTACATCAAACATTTCTGAATCAATCAATTCGAAAAAGTTTTTTTTAGGCAGATTGATATAATGAAGATTATTTACGGTATTTTTAACCGTTTCAACTTCCGCGACCCTTTTAATCCGCTCTAGCGACCTAGCATCAGGATTGAGCATATACACAGCCAGCTTATCGTCGGTAAAGCGGGCCATAAATACTGAATAGCCAGTTGAATCGCCTATATTGACAAAATACTGATTATCGTAAAACCTGAGCTGGATAGTTCCTTCCCTTGGAAGTTCCTTGCTCAACACGAAGCTCAAACCATTAAGCACGATCGATTCTTTTTTCAGTTCCAGATGCAGGTTTGGGCTTTCGTACACCCCTTGGTACATTTTTGGCATCGAGCCCATTATCCTACCCTTAACAGGCTGGGGTTCAATAAACACCACCCGGTCGCACCCACCTAACAGAATCAGGAAAAAGAACACAATAGCATAAAAAGTTTTCATACTTCTCATATTGCAATTTTTTCACACCTTAAATTTAAGCAATTCGGGATGAGCTACAATGGTTTTCAATCCTTCATAGGTGTTAATCTGGGGTTCCCAATTCAACAATCTTTTTGCTTTTTCGATATTGGCCATGGTTTGTTCCATATCGGCGCTATGGCTTGGAAGCATTTTGATTGTAGCTTTTTTTCCGGTCAATACTTCAATCCACTGTATAAATTGCTTGATTGTAACTGGTTCCCTACCCCCTCCCAAGTTGATAATTTCGTATCCTAAGGGCTTTTCAGCAAGGATGGTTCCCCTGGCTATGTCGTCGATGTAAGTAAAATCACGGCTCTGGTTCCCATCGCCATAAAGGCTGATTGGGCTACCTTCCATAATCCATTTTACGAATCGGTAAGGGGCCATATCGGGCCTACCCCCCGGGCCAAAGACGGTAAAATACCGCAAAATCGAAACGTCGATCCCATATTGGCGATGATAGGTATACGCAAGAACCTCGGCGGCTTTCTTACTGGCAGCATAGGGTGAGATGGGCGTATTCACCGGAAGATCTTCCGAAAAAGGCATGGGTAAACCAGCATAAAGACTTGATGTTGAGGCAAGGATGAATTTTTTAATCGAATGATCGTTCATCAGTTCAAGCAAGTTAAGGGTGCCTTCGACATTGGTGCGAAGATAAACCCAAGGATTTTCCATACTGTAGCGTACCCCACCCCGTGCCGCAAGGTTGTAAACGGCCTTGAATTGGCGGGCTTCAAAAACATCCTGCAATTCTTTCCTGTTTTCAATATCGGCTTTGACAAACGTAAAACCTTTATGCAGCATAAGTTGGCTAAGTCGGTATTGTTTCAGCGCTACATCATAATAGTCGTTGAGGTTGTCGACACCAAGCACTTCCTCTCCCTTTTCGAGCAACATCTCCGCTACCCTTGAAGCAATAAAACCGGCTACCCCGGTAACTAATATACTCATTTTCAACAATTATTGTTTGAATAGGATTCTTTTTTCAACAGGTTCAAATGTACTTATTTTATTGCTCAAGCCTGAACTTGTCTTCAATTTTAGGTGCATGACGTTACTGGAGCAAACCGTATTCGTTTGAAATTCACGATACTACTTAACAATTTATTTCACGGGGTAAACAAAATCACCATATTATTGTTTTGCTACTTGAAAACCAATACAAAAACATTAAAATAAAAAGATATGACAAACCTTTCGACCAACTACATGGGAATCACGTTGAAAAACCCGATCGTGATGGGAGCCAGTAACCTGGCCTGCACTATCGATCAGATGAGAAAAGCGGAAGAAGCCGGGATCGCCGCCATAGTGTACAAGTCGCTTTTCGAAGAACAGGTGCAGCTTGAAACCCTTCAGCTTGAAGAGGAACTGCATGAATACGACTTCCGGACCGCAGAGATGGAGCGGCTCTTCCCCCAGATCGAACATGCCGGGCCTGAGGAACACCTCGTTGAGTTAAGAAAGCTGAAGGAAAGTGTTTCCATTCCTGTATTTGCAAGCCTCAATGCCCTTTACAACCCTACCTGGGTTGATTATGCCCAGTTAATCGAGCAAACCGGGGTCGACGGAATTGAAATAAACCTGTATCGTGCACCTGTGTCGACCGAGGCTGGGGCAAAAAACATCGAAGAGCATCAGATCAACATCTTAAAAGAAATTAAAACTACTTTAAAAATTCCTGTAAGCATTAAACTCAGCACCTTCTATACCAACCCGCTAAATTTCATTTCGAAGCTCGACAAAGCAGGAGCCGATGCTTTTGTTTTGTTCAACCGCTTCTTTCAACCCGACATCAACATCGATACCGAAGAGTTTTATTTCCCGTGGGAGCTTTCGCGCAAGGGCGATTATCAGGTAACCCTCAGGTATATTGGCCTCCTTTACAAGCAAGTTTCGGCAAGCCTTGTAGCAAACCGGGGTATCAGGACCGGGGCCGATGTGGTAAGGATGACCCTTGCCGGGGCCGATGCCGTTCAAATGGTCAGCGCATTTTACGAAGAAGGGGTTGGTCATGCCACTCATATTTTGAGCGATGTAGAAAAATGGATGGGTAGAAAAGGCTACACCTCATTGAACGATTTCAGGGGAAAATTATCGAACTTGAACCTGAACGATGAATATGCTTACAAGCGCGCCCAATATGTCGATATACTTAAAAACTCGGAAGAAATATTCAAGAAATACCCGATGAGATAAGCAAATTAAAAGAGGCTTTTAATCAGACAGCCTCTTTTTCTTATATTGTTCCACTTCAAGATCGTATAATTGAATGAGCTTTCTCATCAAAGGATGATCGGCAGCAAAGGGATAATTTTCGATTGAAGAGACCGGCAACACCTTTGGTGAAGTACCGGTAAGGCAGGCTGCATCGAACTGTTCAAGTTCTGCCTCCCGGGCACCAATCCGATGTAGGATGATTCCATTTTGCTCACAGATGTTGATTACTTTCTTCAGGGTAATTCCGCTTAAAATTTTATCTCCAGGAGCAGTATATACCTCATTTCCTTTAAACAACATGAAATTCGACCGGCTCCCCTCGGTAATAAAGCCCTCACGATCGACCAGGAGCACTTCATAACATCCACTTTCTTCGATAATGTGGTTTGCCTGTTGCCTAACGCTGAGGTTAAGCACTTTCGCCTCTGGATTGGGGCGTTCGGCGTGGAGCAGTTTCAGTGAAACCCCTTTTTGATACTGATCCTGGCCTGGATAAACATGAGGGATAAAATGCCATAGCGTATTCTGTACGGTGGGATGAAGTTTAATTTTCAGAAATACATTTCCTTCAATAAAACCGTTTTTCGAAGCCAGTTTTTCAAGCTGATGCTTCAGCTCAGAAAGCGATATTTGAAGCGAATAACCCATTTTTTCGGCTGAATTGCAAAACCGCGAAAAATGATCTTCAATGAAAAGAGGAATTCCCTCATCTAAGCGAAGCACTTCGTAAACAACAGTGCCCTCTTCGTAAAAGTCGACCTCCGACACGGGGATCAGCCGTGTGTCCTGTATGGCCCAATCGCCACGAAATGTTGTTTTTGCCATGGTCAATCTTAAAAAATTTTGTCGCGCAGGCGGGTTTGATATTCAAATTCAAAGTTAGGGGTAAAGAGCCCCTCTCCAAGATGATCTTCGATCTGTTTTTTACTCCAAAATCGGCCTTCGCTCACTTCTTCCGAATGAAGCCTGATGGCTTTATAGTCGAAGGAAATAAAGGAATACACAAGTTCCTTTTCTAGTTCACTTTCAAAAAGATACACCCCCAGAGGGCGTGCCGAAAAATCACGAAGCCCGATTTCCTCATAGGCTTCTCTTTTTAGCGCAGTTTGCAGATCTTCGCCGAAGGCAATATGTCCGCCTACCGCAGTATCCCATTTCCCGGGCTGAACCAGTTTATTTTCAGGTCTTTTTTGCAGGTATAAATGTTTCTTGGGGGTCATTACATGAAGATGCACCACCGGATGCAACAATTTGGTACCATCGTGACATACCGATCGGGGCGCTTTGCCTACAATTTTTCCATCGGGTTCAACAACTGGTAGCCATTCCTCTTCTTCAACAGCCGGAACTGTAATCGCTTTTGCTTTTCTCCGACGGGACAGCCATTCCCAAACAAAATAAAATGCGAAGAGCAAGTAAAACAACCCTCCGCTGATGAAGGCCCAGGCTTCTTTCGACATAAAAAAAGCAGCGTACAAAACCAAAAGCGAGTGTGCCGAGAATATCCAAAATAAAGATCTGAGGCTTCTTTTGAATTGTTCCCTTACCTGCGGGGGCATCTCGATCCCTTTCATGTAACGGCTGGTCATTGCTCCGACCAGGTCGAGTCTCGAATAGGCAGAAATACCCAATACGGCACAAAGGATGGCTTCGATAATAAAAGGTTTCAGTTTGAAGAAGATATCGTTGTCGAGAAGGAGGGAAATACCCCCCAAGGCCATGAGCAAGGCGGTATCAATCAGCACGAAGCGATCGAATCTTTTTTCCCTGTGATGGATCAGCATCATCTCGGCCACACCCACTCCAAGGGCTACAATTAACCCGGTTTTGGTTCCCCATAGCTCATCGGCAGCGATGAAGATAAACAGGGGAATGAAGCCCGGCAGCAGCCTTTTTATCAGTTCAGTCCTGTTCACGACACTTGTTTGTTAGTAATGGATTCGGTTTAAAATGAATCAATAAGTTGTTGCTTGTACTTTTCGAAAAGCATCATGAGTTTGGCCACTGTGTTTTCGAGCGTATCGAACGATTCCCCTCCTGCTGCATTCAAATGGCCTCCCCCTTTAAAGTAAATCGAAGAAATTTCGTTTGCAGGAAAACTTCCTTTTGAACGGAACGACATTTTAATGCGGTCTTTCTTTTCCTGCATCAGCACACAAAAAACGATGTCTTTCACCATAAGGGGATAGTTCACAAGCCCTTCGGTGTCGCCCGACTGGAAATTAAAACGTTCCAATTCCTCGTTACTCAGACAGATATAGCCGGTTCTGAATTCAGGAAGGATGACCATCTTTTCTTTTAAGGCATGACCAATCAGCCGCCAACGATCGAGTGAGAAAGTATGATAGATATTCGAATGGATCACATCCTTGTCGATTCCCCTTTCGAGGAGTTTGGCAATAATACGGTAGGTTTCAGGGTCGGAGGCATTGTAACTAAAGTTCCCGGTATCGGTCATCATCCCGGCAAAAATAGCCTCAGCTGCGGATTTATCGATATAATTTCCCAAACCGGCCAGCTCGAGTACCCTAAAAACCAATTCGCAGGTAGAACTTACTTCCGGATAAGAAAGCATGATGCTACATTGGGCTGTTGGATTCGGATGATGATCGATCAATATTGAAGGACCAGCATAAGCTTTAAGCAGTTTTTTCAACCCCTCACTTCTTTCAAACTCATTAAAATCGAGACAAATAAGCACTTCAGCTTCATTAAAAATCAATCGTGCCTGACGGGATTTTTTGGTATAATCGATAACCTGTTCACTGCCTTCCATCCATTGCAGAAAGTCGGGAAAATCGTTTGGAATAATTACCCTGACCGACTTTCCCATATTAAGAAGAACCTTTCTAACGGCCAATGAAGCTCCAATGGCATCTCCATCGGGATTAACATGAGGAACAATTACAAATTTTTCGAAACGGGCAATAGTTTCTTTGAAACCATTCACTACAATGCGGTCAATATCAACCATTCTGTTTGTCATTAAAAAATGAAATGGCAAAGATAGCACGATTCAATGATGATTTTTGTAGTTTTACCCTTATAAAACCAAAATTATGAGAACCGACGTTACTTTCACCATTATTAAACCAACGGCCTTGGCAAGCCAGCACATAGGCCCTGTTTTTGAGTTAATCAACCGGAATGGGTTTAAGTTTATAGGCATAAAGATGGTTCAACTCAGCCGCGAAAAAGCCGAAGAATTTTATAAAGAACACAAGGACAAAGTATTTTTCGAAAGCCTGGTTCAGTACATGACCTCCGGGCCGATCGTAGTGGCTGCCTTACAAAAAGAAAATGCCGTGAACGATTTTCGTGAATTGATCGGCAATACCGATCCTGCAAAAGCCGCTTATGGAACCATCAGGAAAATGTTTGCCTTTTCGAAGGAGGATAATGCCGTACATGGTTCCGACAGCCATGCAAGTGCAGAAAGGGAAATTGGCCTTTTCTTCAGTACGGATGAATTATTGGGGTAAGCCTTTCTAAATTTGTTGCCAGCCTTGCCGGTACAACGGCCTTACTCGCCGCTCGACATACCTCGTCGCCAGATGTTTGGTTTTTGTAATCTGAGGACGGATTAGGCCGTTATCGTTCAGAGGTTCATCCACTACCGTAATCGTGAACCAGTCGGTATCGCTTATGTTTGAAAAGCGCATTTGCGAACTATCCCAGAATAAGGGGACTGCCAACGATTGCAACATCAGCGCCATATTGCCTACCAGTATGGTTTCATTCAAGGCCAGTTGGCTATCGAAGTGGGCAGTGGGCAAGAGCCTGTTCTCGCCCGATTCCTTACAAGCCCTCACGAAATCGGATTCATGGCCACCGGTAAATGCTTGGGCAATCCGGTGTATTGTTTTTTCCACAAGAACCTCGAATTCCACTCCATTTTTATAAACCTTCACCCCTTCACCTTGATTGTTACAAATTAAAATTGCTTCAGATCCCACAAAGATCAGCCCTCCATCATCATCACCAGGGCTTACATCAGGAGGTAGCTGTGTGGGCCGGTCGGGCTGTAAACCTCCATCGTACCAGTAAAGCTTTAATGGGGGCAGAGCAACCTTGGGCAGGTTGTCTCGACGGTTAAATTTGAATACTATTTTTGAAGTTTTTGGGGCAAAATCGAGTGAGAACTCCGAGGAACTAGCCTGTACTGAATTGGGGGCAGACAGTTTCAAGGCCCTGAAAACCGGTTCAAGCAAGTGAGGCCCCATACTTCCCAAAGCGCCATTCCCAAAATTCCACCAGGCACGCCAGCCAAAGGGGATATAAGTAGGGTGATAAGGAAGCATCTCTGCCGGCCCGACAAATAAATCCCAGTCGAGTTCCTTAGGCATCCTGAACCTCGAATCAGTCAACGCAACTCCCTGTGGCCAAAGTGGGTGACTGGTCCAGGCATGCACTTCGCGTACTTCGCCTAAAGCCCCACTCCAAATGATTTCGCTGATCAACCTTGTACCCTCGCCCGAGGCTACCTGGTTGCCCACCTGGGTAACCACATTGAACACCCTTGCTGTTTCGACCATCCTTCTCATCTCGAAAACCGAATGGGCCATTGGCGCCTGCACGTAAACGTGTTTCTGCCTTTGCATTGCTTCCATGGCTATAACCGAGTGCGTATGGTCGGGAGTGGCAATTACCACTGCATCGATATTTCTTTCCTGATCGAGCATTACACGGAAGTCTTTATAATGGCGGGCATCGCCCCATCGACGGAACGATTTTTCGGCATACACAGAATCAACATCACAAAGCGCAACGATGTTCTGCTCTTTCAAATGGTTCAGGTTCCTGAAACCCACGCCCCCTACCCCAACCACGGCAATATTAAGTTTATCGCTTGGGGCCGGATGACCCAAACCAGCAACCAATTTCGATGGCAAAATGCTGGCCCCGGCCACAACCGTTGCCGAGAGCTTCATGAAATTGCGCCTTGTAAATCCCTGATTATGATCTTCCATGTTCTGATCGTATTGT
>CAZSIK010000057.1:16303-18010 GCA_964606515.1 uncultured Prolixibacteraceae bacterium | reverse complement strand
CCGAACAGGGGCGTAATTTCTCGGCCAAAATCTGGAACGCCTTCCGCCTGGTTAAAAACTGGGAGGTCGATCCCTCCCTCGATCAACCCGAGCATTCGAAGTTGGCCATCGAATGGTTTAGCTCGAAGTTGAACAAGACCATCGTTGAAATGAACGAGCATTTTAACAAGTTCAGGATATCGGATGCCCTGATGTTAATTTACACTACCATCCGCGACGAGTTTTCATCGTGGCTGCTCGAAATTGTGAAACCGGCCTATCAACAACCAGTTGATGCCAAAACCTATAACGACCTCATCGGGATTATCGACCAGATAATGAAGCTCCTGCATCCGTTTATGCCCTTCATTACTGAAGAAATATGGCAATTGCTAATGCCACGTGCCAAAGGAGAAAGCATCATGATGACCCATTTGCCCCAAGCCGGCGAAATCAACGAAACCACGCTCGATCAAATGGAGGATGCCAAAGAAGCCATTTCGGGAATCCGCAACATACGCAAAGAAAATAACCTGGCCATGAAGGAAGCCCTTGAGCTAATGGTAAACCCGGGCAGTAAAGGGTACAGCGAAAATTTATCGGCCATAATATGTAAACTGGCCAACCTTTCGGGCATTGCTCAGGTCGATGCCGATGTGAAAGGAGCAGCTTCGTTCAGGGTAAAAACCACCGGTTTCTTCATTTCATTGGGCGAAAAAATCGATATCGAGGAAGAGTTGAAAAAATTGAACGAAGAACTGAAATATAACCGCGGATTTCTCGACTCGGTAATGAAAAAATTGGGCAACGATCGCTTTGTTAAGAGTGCACCAGCACAGATTGTTGACATTGAGCGCAAGAAACAGGCCGATGCCGAAGATAAAATCAAAGCACTGGAAGAACGAATTGCCGGCTTGCAATAGCCACTTTTAATTCAGTTACTTTTGTGGCCCTGTCAGGAATTTTATTAACCTTGACAGGGCCACAATCATTTTATAAGCACCAACATCGAACCAATTCCTTACCTCATTTGTCTTATTGAAAAAAAAGATGCAGACACTTTTGATAATCATAACATTCACCCTAAGCATACAAAAGATGGAAAACGACAGTCTACGCCACAACAAGCTGAACGAACTTGAGAGGTATGTGATCGAGAAAAAGGGAACCGAGCGACCCTTTACCGGCAAGTACACCGACCATTTTGAAAAGGGCACTTACCATTGCCGCAAATGCGATGCCCCGTTGTACCGCTCGTCCGACAAGTTTCACAGTGGTTGTGGCTGGCCCGCTTTCGAGGATGAAATCAAAGGGGCCGTAAAGCGCACCCTCGATGCCGACGGCCGTCGTACCGAAATAACCTGTACTTGTTGCGGGGGTCACCTTGGCCATATATTTCAGGGCGAAGGTCTTACACCCAAAAACATCCGGCACTGCATTAATTCCATTTCGCTGAAATTTGTACCCCAAAAAAATAAGTAAAGACAAGATCGTTGCAGTTTCACAATGAAGTTGAACATTTGGAAACAGCTTAATCTTTATAATTACGATCAAAAGGATGGAACAATATGTATATTGATCTGCATAATTAATTGGAATAAACATAACTATTTCTTGATGGGTGAATAGGTACATTCAAATTATTCTGGTCATCCAGGCTTTAAGAAGGTACTTCTATTTTTATTATTTTCCTTTATTCTTTCGTTTTATTTCGTTTTATTTGTATTT
>CAZSIK010000057.1:13589-16293 GCA_964606515.1 uncultured Prolixibacteraceae bacterium | reverse complement strand
AAAGAAGCATGTTGTTACCCAATCAACGTCGTGAAAAAATATTGGAGCTGATCCAGGAAGACGGATCGGCCAAGGTGATCAGCTTAGCCAAAATGTTTAAGGTTTCGGAAGTAACCATCAGGCAAGACCTTGAAAAGCTTGAAAGTGAAGGACTGATCCTCAGGGAACATGGCGGCGCTTTCCTGAAAAATGTCGAGGACAGCGTGCGTTCCTTCACCCTCTTCAACCAAACCAATATGGACAAGAAGGCCATAATTGGAAAAGTAGCCGCCAGCCTCATCGAAAGTGGCGAAACCATCATTCTCGACTCGGGCTCAACCACCACCGAAATTGCCCGGCAACTTACTGGTAAGAAAGGAATCACCGTAATTACCAACGCCTTGAACATCGCCTTGATCCTTGGTGCCGAACCGGGTATTGAAGTGATTGTAACCGGTGGCGAATTCAAACCACCAACCCTTTCGCTCACCGGACAAAAAGCCGCGAAATTTTTCGAAGACATCCATGTCGATAAGCTGTTTTTGGCTACAGCAGGCATTTCGCTCAGATCGGGGCTTACCTACCCGAGCTTGAGCGACATCGTGGTAAAAAAAGCCATGATCGATTCGGCCGATAAAACCTACCTGGTAGCCGACTCGTCGAAAATCGGGAAAAATGCTTTTGCCAGCCTTGGCGCCCTTTCGCTAATCGACTACATCATTACCGATCCGGCAATCAGCCCCGATCATCTTCAACTTTTCAAAGACCACGAAATCGAAATCATCATTGCAGAATAAGTACAAAATGAAAAAATACATCCTGGCCATCGACCAAAGCACATCGGCTTCAAAAGTGATGCTGTTCAACCGCAAAGCCGAATTATTGTATCGTGTATCGCTGCCCCACGAGCAGTTTTATCCCCAACCCGGTTTCGTTGAACACGATGCTGAGGAAATTTTCAGCAATGTAGTTGCAGGACTAAACGAAGTGGTGCAAAAAACAAAAATTGACCTGAAAGAAGTAGCCGCACTGGCTATTACCAACCAACGCGAAACCTCGCTTATCTGGGATAAGAATACGGGGAAACCCATTGCCCGTGCGGCTGTTTGGCAATGCCAGAGGGGCGCCGATTTTTGCCGTCAATTGCGTGAAGAGGGCAAAGAGCCCATGATCAGGGAAAAAACAGGTTTACTTGCCGACCCCTATTTCTCGGGCAGCAAATTGCGCTGGATGATACAAAACACCAAAGGGGCAAGTGAGAAGGCACGTAACGGCGAGCTTTTGGCCGGCACCATCGACAGTTGGCTGCTTTGGAAACTATCGGGCGGGGTAAGCCATGCTACCGACTATACCAATGCCTGCCGCACCCTGCTGCTCAACCTCAACACCCTCGATTGGGATGCCACACTGGTACGCCTGTTTGGCCTCTTCCCTTCGATGCTGCCCAAGTTAAAAGCCAGCAACGAAATTTTCGGCTATACCCACCCCGATGTGGTTTTCGACCAGCCCATACCCATTTCAGGCTTACTGGGCGATTCTCATGCCGCACTGTTCGGGCAGAATTGTTTCAGTACCGGGATGGCTAAGGCCACTTACGGCACCGGATCATCAATTATGATGAACATTGGTAGCCAGGCCCTTGCTGCACCAGCAGGTTTGGTAACCTCAATCGGGTTTGCCAGGACTGAAAAAGTCGATTACGTGTTCGAAGGAAATATCCACTGTACCGGCGACACCATCAGCTGGCTTAAAAACGAGTTGCAGCTCATTTCAAGCGCTTCCGAAACCGAAGCCCTTGCCACCTCGGTAACGGGAAACAACGGGGTTTACCTTGTACCCGCCTTCTATGGCCTTGGGGCCCCTTACTGGGACAACCAGGCCCGGGCCAGTATCACTGGCATGGGTCGCGACTGTACTAAAGCCCATGTGGTAAGGGCCGCACTCGAAAGCATTGCCTATCAGGTAACCGACCTGATCGATCTGGTAGCCCGCGAGGGAGGAATTGAACTGAAAGAACTCAGGGTCGATGGCGGCCCCACCCGCAACAACTTCCTGATGCAGTTCCAAAGCGATATGCTGGGCCGGGAAGTGGTGCGCTCGACCATTGAAGAAATTTCGGCCCTGGGCACAACCTTTATGGCTGGTTTGGCCACCGGCTTCTGGAAAAACCTTGAAGAGATTGAAGCTCTTTACCGCAGCGACAAGACTTTTAAGGCTGAAATGGACAAGAAAGAAAAAGAAAAACTATGCACCGGCTGGAAAAAAGCGGTAGAAAGAACAAGATTATAAAATCAAATACAATATCAATATGAAAACATCAAAACAAACATTCGGGGTGATCATTGCTACCCGCAATATTTTCAACTTCCAACTTGCAGTTGATGCTCGCAAAAAGGTTTTGACCAAGTTAGAACAAATGGGATTCGGATATGTGATCCTTCCCGAAAGCGAAACGCCGACCGGCAACATCGAAGATTATGCCGATGCGGTAAAATGTGCTGCCCTGTTTAAAAAGAACGCCGACCTGATCGATGGGATCCTGGTAATCCTTCCCAATTTTGGATACGAGCTGGGTGTGGTCAACTCAATTCATCTTTCAGATCTTAAAGTGCCGGTTTTGGTACAGGCCTGCGACGACGACAACGACAAAGTAGACGTGAAAAGCCGTCGTGATGCGTTTTGCGGCAAGCTTTCGGTTTGCAACAACTTCTACCAGTATGGCATC
>CAZSIK010000057.1:12032-13579 GCA_964606515.1 uncultured Prolixibacteraceae bacterium | reverse complement strand
CTCGACAGCAAAGAATTTTCTTCTGACTTGCTGAAATTTTCGGCCATTTGCCGCGTGGTTAAAGGAATGAAAAACCTTCGTGTTGGCGCCATCGGAACCCGCCCTATTGGTTTCCAAACCATGCGTGCCAGCGAGAAATTGTTGCAGAAATACGGCATCACCGTGGTACCGGTCGATATGTCGGAAATTATTGCCGCGGCCAATAAGATCAATGAAAACGATGTGGCCGTTAAAGCAAAGGTAGAAGCCATCCAGAATTACGGCGCATGCAACATCCTGCATAAAGGAAAAATTGCCAGACAAGCCCGCTTCGGATTGGCAGTTGAAAATTGGATCAACGACAACAACATCGACATTTCGGCCCTGCAATGCTGGGATTCGATCGAGAAAAATTTTGGTTGTGCCGCTTGTGTCACCATGAGCATGATGGGCGAGAAGCTGATGCCCTCGGCCTGCGAAGTCGACATAGCCGGCACCATTTCGATGTACGCGCTGACCCTTGCCTCCCAAAGCCCATCGGCCATACTCGACTGGAACAATAATTTTGCCGAAGACCGTAATAAAGTGGTTTGTACCCACTGCTCGAACTATCCGAAATCATTCTTCCAAAACGATATTGAAATCGGCAGCCTCGATGTGCTGGGAACCGTATTGGGACAGGAAGATACTTTTGGCGCTATCAAAGGGAAAGTGGCCCCCGGCGATATGACCTACTTCCGCATTTCGACCGACGACACCCGTGGCCTCATCAAATCGTACCTCGGCGAAGGCACTATGACCAACGATCCTTATGGAATGGATGGCGGTATTGCTGTTTGCGAAATCAACAACCTGCAAAAATTGATGAAGTTCATGTGCAAAAATGGCTTCGAACACCATGTGGCCATGGTTCGTGGCCATGTGGCCGAAATTGTTGAAGAGGCCATCGGCAACTATATGGGATGGGAAGTATATAATCACGATAAAGAATAGACACAAGACACAAGACACAAGAATCAGGACACA
This sequence comes from uncultured Prolixibacteraceae bacterium, assembly GCA_964606515.1. GTDB lineage: Bacteria > Bacteroidota > Bacteroidia > Bacteroidales > Prolixibacteraceae > CAZSIK01. The sequence continues at coordinate 12,574 of CAZSIK010000057.1, read as the reverse complement.
AGACACAGGATACAGGACACAGGACACAGGACACAGGACACAAGAAAAAGGAAATATAATCAAAAGAGATGCATAATTATCTGGAATTGAAGATTTGGCAACAATCAAGAAAAGTGGCGAAAGAGGTTTATTCTCTTACAGGCTTTTTCCCTCAAAGTCAGATTTATGTATTAGCAAATCAAATGCAACGGGCTGCTATCTCAATTTCTTCTAATATTGCAGAAGGAGCAGGTCGAAATACAGATAAAGAATTTATTCGATTTCTGGATATTGCAAATGGTTCTGCATTTGAGCTTGAATCTCAATTATTTCTTTGTCTTGATCTGGGGTTCTCGATTAAGGAAAAAGTAAACCCTTTGATTGCAGAATTGAAAGAAATCCAGAAAATGATTTACAAATTCAAACAATCTCTCGAATCCAAATCCAACCCATCATGATCCCATTCCCAGTCAGTCTTGTGTCTTGATTCTTGCATCTTGATTCTTGCATCTTGATTCTTGTATCTTGATTCTTGTATCTTGATTCTTGTATCTTGATTCTTG
>CAZSIK010000057.1:2215-11932 GCA_964606515.1 uncultured Prolixibacteraceae bacterium | reverse complement strand
ATCTTGATTCTTGCATCTTGATTCTTGCATCTTGATTCTTGTGTCTTGATTCTTGCATCTTGATTCTTGCATCTTGATTCTTGTGTCTTGATTCTTGTGTCTTGATTCTTGTGTCTTGATTCTTGCATCTTGATTCTTGCATCCAAAATAAATTATTATCCAGATGAACAAATTTAACGACAATGAACTTCAGCAGAAATCCGTCAAATACCGAATGACCCTGCTGAAATACATTAAGATGGCCAGAGCAGGCCACACGGGTGGCGATCTTTCGTGTACCGACATATTGAACGTACTGTACAATGAGGTGCTGAATGTTTCGCCTGAGAATTTTGGCGATCCCATGCGCGACCGCTACATCCAGAGCAAGGGCCACTCGGTAGAAGCACTTTATGTAGTATTGGCCGACAGAGGATTCTTCCCGGAAAGCGATCTTGAGACCTTGTGCAAATATAAATCACCATACGTTGGGCATCCTACTCGCAAGGTAAAAGGGATCGAGTTTAATACCGGTGCCCTGGGGCATGGCCTCCCGATTTGTGCAGGAATTGCCCTGGCAGCAAAAAAAGACCACGCACCGTATCGTGTCTTCACCCTGATGGGAGACGGTGAGCTTGCCGAAGGATCGAACTGGGAAGCCGCCATGATGGCCGCTCACTACCGGCTCGACAACCTGATGGCCATTCTCGACTACAACACCCTACAAATTACCGGGCGCAACAGCGAAGTTTGCAATCCCGAACCCATAGCCGACAAGTGGCGCGCCTTTGGCTGGCATGTGGTAAGTGTTGATGGCCATAACATTGCCGAGCTTCGTAAAGTGTTGAACCAAGTCCCAGCAGTAGCAAGTAAACCCACTTTTGTGATTGCCAATACAACCAAAGGCAAAGGGGTAAGCTACATGGAAGATGTTAAAAAATGGCACCATGGTGTACCTTCCGACGAGGAATACGCGAAGGCGATGAGGGAGTTAGAAGAAGAATTACAAAAATTAACCACATAGGCACATAAGGCACAATAGAAAATGCTCTATGTGCTCTATGTGCCTATGTGGTTTAAATTATCTATAAAATATGAAAATCACAGAAACACTCTTACCCGGTAAAGCCAATCTCGAAATTTATTGTGAGACTTTGATCGAACTGGCACAAACCGACAGAAATATTATTGCCGTTACAAGCGATTCGCGCGGATCAGGGAAACTGGGACCTTTTGCCGAAAAATATCCCGATCAGATTGTTGAGGTGGGCATTGCCGAACAGAACCTGGTGGGCGTAGCGGCCGGTCTGGCCTCAACCGAAAAAAAGGTTTTTGCCACATCACCTGGGTGTTTCCTGGCAACTCGCTCGTTGGAACAGGTAAAAAACGATGTCGCATATTCAAACTACCCGGTGAATTTGGTTGGTATAAGTTCGGGCGTAAGTTATGGCTCATTGGGATCGACCCACCATTCGTTGCACGATGTGGCAGCCCTCAGGGCCATCAACAACCTAACGATCGTCGTTCCGGCCGATAATTTCGAAACCCGCGAAGCCATCAAAGCTTCGGCCGCATCAAACAAACCTTTCTACCTGAAATTTGGAAAGAAAAACATGCCCCACCTTCACAACGAAACCGATTCGTTTGAAATTGGTAAGGCTTCTATCCTGCTCGAAGGCAACGAGGTAGCCTTTATTGCCTGTGGCGAAACCGTGTTACCCGCTTTTGAAGCCACACAAAAGCTTGCAAAGGAGGGGATCAATGCAAGGGTAATCAGCATGCACACCATTAAACCGCTCGATACCGAAGCCATTATCTCAGCAGCAAAAGAATGCAAAGCCCTCATCACGGTCGAGGAACACAGCATCAACGGGGGACTGGGCGAAGCTTGCGCAGCCGTTTTGCTAGAAGCGGGTATTTCGCTTCCATTTAAAAGAGTAGGCTTACCCGATGAAGAGACAGTGGCCGGATCGCAGGAAGAAATTTTCCACCACTACGGGATTTCCGCCGATGGGCTAAGCGAGCTGGCAAAGAAGTTATTACACAAATGATAAGGGATATAAAAACAAGAGGCTGTTTTTAAAGTGAATTTTTATAACTTTAAAAACAGCTTCTTGTTCTGTATCAGCTTAAAAGAATCTATTGTCAGAAGAAGATAAAAGTGAATTTGCGACCTTGTTAATGATGGCCTTCCAAATTGGATTTCGAATTGATGTTTTCAATGGCACTTTCAAGCCTCTGTCGGTTTTCTTTGCTGCGCAAAAGATACAGGGTTTCTTCGAGTGAGCTGTATTCTTCGAGCGACATCATCACAATGCTTTTCCCTTTTGGCCGGTGTACAATGAGCAATTCTGCATTGTCGGAAATTGCATCGAGATTGTTCTTTAAATTTTGCCTTAGTTCTGAATAATTAACTGCTCTCATCATTTGTTATTTTTTAGTACAAAAAAACGTACTTTTATTAAATGTAGAGGAAATAGTTAACAACCTTTTCCATTAAAATTCAATTTTCTTAAAAGAATTATTACTAACACCAGCTCTGCAATGCCTAACAGCAGAAATAGCGGTTGCAGCCAACTCGAAAGGCCGATACTTATTTTTTGCCCACTTCTCTTTCCTGATTTTTTATCGTATACCTCCACAACTTTCCAGCCCACACCGGCCCTGCATAGTCGATACCTATGCGGGGCGCCAGGGAATATTCAGGATTTAGACCACTTTCTTCTATCCAAATTCTTTCAGAAGTGAATAGGCTCTCACCATTAAAACTTTTATCAAGCTGCAAAATTTTCCCAACCCGGCCGGGGCCTTCAATCGTTTCAAGGGACCGTATCAGCACGGCTGCCGGGAACCCTTCTTCGGAAGTTACAAAATTCAGCATCCAGTACATGCCATAAATCAGGTATACATAAACAGTGCCTCCCTGCCAGTACATCACTTCAGTTCGTTTGGTGCGACCCTTGCTGGCGTGGCATCCCAAATCTTCTTCCCCACGGTAGGCTTCGGTTTCGGTAATAAGAAAACGGCGTTCGCTTCCATCGTCAAACTTCCTGACCAATATTTTTCCCAATAAAGCAGGAGCAATATCGAGTACGTCGCCCATGAAAAATTCTTGTCCGATCCTGTTCATCAATAAGCTTGTTTGTCGATTTTTCTGTTCCAATCATCAAAGGGTGAACAGGAGTTCTCCACTTCCAGCTTGACAAAAGGGATGGATCGATTTTCAATGGTTTTTTCAAGTTCCTTATAAATGAAGGCATCGTCGAATCCGGCTTTTTCGGCATCGTGTTGGGTTGCAGCATAATAAACAGCATCGAGCCTGGCCCAGTAAATGGCCGAGAAACACATCGGACAGGGTTCGCACGAAGTATAAATCGAACATCCTTTCAGATCAAAAGTGCCCAGTTTCTGCCCGGCTTCACGAATGGCCTGAATTTCAGCATGGGCTGTAGGGTCGTTGTTGTAGGTAACCCGATTGGTACCCCTTGCCACGATAGTCCCATTCTTTACAATGACCGCCCCGAAAGGGCCTCCGCCCTCTTGTATATTGCTTTCGGCAAGGTCGATGGCCATTTTTATGAATTCTTGGTCTTCCATATCAATTTATCAGGTTGATTAAACCGATTCATGAATAACTCTTTTCAAAGATAGCATAGTTTACCATTAGAAAGAATCATGATAAAAAAAGCTGAAAAAATGAATTTATGCGCAATGGCTCAATCTCTATCTTGTTAACCTTTTAAAGATTCAGGTTAACTTCCTGATTCCATACTTTTTTAAAATTCAATACTATCTTTGAAAATCTAATCAGATTAACCATGATATCATTTATTAAACCGCTTTCCGTCTTTCTTTTTTTGCTCCTGACCGGGGGACAAACACTTCAGGCAGCGATTCAACCGGTTTTTAACGTGAAAGATCTCGGGGCAAAAGGAAACGGGTCCGATCTCGACAGTGATGCCATCAACCAGGCCATCAACGCTGCTTCGGCCAACGGAGGGGGTACGGTGTATTTTCCGGCGGGTACTTATCCTTCTTTTTCAATCAGGCTGAAAAGCAACATCAGGTTGTTCCTGGATATGGGTTGTACCTTGCTTGCTGCCGACCCCGCCGATTACCCCGGGAAAGGCTACGACCTGGCCGAACCCAACGTGTGGAACGACTCGGTCGAGTATCAGGACTTTGGGCACAGCCACTGGCAAAACAGCCTCATCTGGGGCATCGGCCTCGAAAATATTGTGATCGAAGGACAGGGCCTTATCGATGGCAAGGGCCTTGTTAAATTTGGCCGGCGAATCCCCGGACAAGGAAATAAAACCATTGCATTGAAACTTTGCAGGAATGTTACCATCCGCGACATCCGTATCTTCAGGGGCGGTCATTTTGGCATCCTGCCCACCGGGGTCGATAACTTTACCATCGACAACGTGAAAATCGACTCGAACCGCGACGGCATTAACATCGATTGCTGCCATAACGTACGCATTTCGAACTGCAACATCAATACCCCCAACGACGACGGGATTGTGTTGAAAAGCAGCTTTGCCCTGGGCTATGCCCGACCAACCGAAAATGTGGTCATTACCAATTGCCATGTTTCGGGCTTTGATTTGGGCACCATGCTCGACGGTACTAATCAAACAACCCAGCTCCTGGCTCCCGATAAAGGTGGTGTTACCGGGCGCATCAAATTTGGTACTGAATCAAATGGAGGGTTTAAAAACATCACCATCAGCAACATCACCTTTACTCATTGTCGTGGTTTAGCTATCGAGTCGGTCGACGGCGCTATAATCGAAGATGTTACAATTACCAATATCACCATGCGCGACATTGTCGATTCCGGCATTTTCATCCGCTTGGGCAGCCGCATGCGTGGCCCCGATGGCGTGGCCGTTGGCAAAACCGACAGGATATTGATCTCCGGCGTGACCATCGAGGGGGTACCTCCCCGTTATTGTGCCATGATCATGGGGATCCCGAGCCACCCGGTCGAAGGGGTCACTTTAAACAACATCAACATGAAAGTGAAAGGCGGTGCCCCTTCGTCGCAAGCTTCAGTCGAAGTGCCTGAAAACGAAAAAGGCTACCCCGATCCCATGTACTTTGGCGACCTTCCGGCTTACGGACTTTATATCAGGCATGCAGCCAACCTTCACCTGAACCAGATTGATATCCGGCTTTCGGAAAAAGATCCCCGTCCGGCCTTCATCCTCGACAATGTCCAGAACATGACCCTGTCGAAAATATCGGTCGACCGCGAATCTGGTGGACCAGCAGTGATATTGAAGAAGGTAAATCAAGTAAAAATTAATAATTTTGACGGTGTAGCAAACGAACTGGTCCCATCGACCAATTTCAAGGAAATAAAATAAGGTAAATCAATTAAATACAACTTAACAAGTAAAGATGAAAAAAAATGCACTTTTCGCCCTGGCATTCATGCTATTGGCAAGCGTAGGGCTTTCTCAAAACAAACTGACCATTCATGCCGATCAGGGCAAGAATAAAATCAGCAAGCACATCTACGGGCAATTCAGCGAACATCTGGGTAGCTGTATTTACGGAGGCATTTGGGTAGGCAAGGACAGTAAAATACCCAACACCGACGGGTACCGCAACGACGTGCTTCAGGCCTTAAAAAGCTTGCATATACCCAATCTGCGTTGGCCTGGCGGCTGCTTTGCCGACGAATATCACTGGATGGATGGCATCGGGCCCAAAGAAAACCGCAAAAAAATGGTGAACTCGAACTGGGGCGGCGTAGTTGAAGACAACAGTTTCGGCACCCACGAGTTCCTGAATTTTTGTGAATTAATCGGCACCGAGCCTTATCTGAGCATGAACGTAGGGAGCGGTACTGTAGAAGAAATGGCCAAATGGGTCGAGTATGTTAACTCTGATGAAGCCGAAAGTCCCATGGCACAACTACGCCGGAAAAATGGCAGGGAAAAACCCTGGAACGTGAAATTCATCGGCGTAGGTAACGAAAGCTGGGGTTGCGGTGGTGAAATGCGTCCCGAATATTATGCCGACATGTATCGTCGTTATCAAACCTATTGCCGTAATTACAGTGGGAACAACCTGTACAAAGTTGCTTCGGGAAGCTCGGATAACGATACCACATGGACGAGAATACTGATGCAAAACGCCGGAAGGCACATGCAAGGCTTATCGTTACACTATTACACCGTGAAGGGGTGGAGCGGAAGCAAAGGTTCGGCTACCCAGTTCAACGATGAGGAGTACATGACTACCCTAAACCGCTGCATCAATATTGAACCGGCCATCGTTAACCACATCAAGGTAATGGATCGCTTCGACCCAAGAAAAAGGGTAGGCCTGATGGTCGATGAGTGGGGAACCTGGTTCGACGTGGAACCTGGCACCAATCCTGGTTTCCTCTACCAGCAAAGCACTATGCGCGATGCTTTCGTAGCCGGTTTATCGCTGAACATTTTCCATAAATACACCGATAGGGTCAAGATGACCAACATCGCCCAAATCGTTAATGTATTGCAGGCCATGATCCTAACCAAGGATGAGAAAATGGTGCTTACCCCCTCGTATCATGTATTCGACATGTATAAAGTTCATCAGGAAGCCACTTTTATCCCGTCGGAATTGGAAAGCGAAGAATACAGTGTGGGGGATAAAAGCCTACCGGCATTGAGCGTTTCTGTTTCGAAATCGGATAATGGACAGCTTAATATCAGCATTGTAAATATTCACCCAAGTAAAAAAATGTCTTTAGATTGCGATATCCAGGGAATGAACGCCAAAACAATTTCAGGCACTATCCTTACTGCTCCTGAACTGGCTTCACACAACACCTTCGATCAGCCCAACGTGGTGACCCCTGCAGCATTCAACGGTGCAAAACTAAAGGGAAATGCCCTTAACGTCGATGTCCCCGCGAAATCGGTGGTGGTACTGACCTTGAATTGATCCGATAAATATATTCAGGATGAAACGTTTATACCTGATTACCCTTATAACGATTGTTCTTGCCGGCTGCCAAAACAGGCAGCCCGGCAAAACAATCCGCTTTGTGAGTTTTCCCGACTTTTTCAATTTCGACATACCTGAGCCCTGGCCCAAATACGATGATGCAGTCGATTATTTCCTGGGTGAAGTGAAAAAGGAAAAACCCAACTTCGTGATGATTTGCGGCGACCTGGTCGACGGACGCTGGTGGGATTCGCCGCAATGTGTCGAACACATGGGCACAGTGTATTTCTCAGGCTGGGTCCGACGTATGGAAAAATACGGGCTGAAGTACTATACTGCCGTTGGTGACCATGAACTGGGCGACGACCCCTGGCCTGATTGGAAAGTAAAACTGGTTCCTCATGCCGAAAATATTTACAGGCAGTACCTGAAGATGCCTCAAAATGGCCCGGAAAACAAAAAAGGTCTTGCTTACTATGTACGCGAAGGCGATTTGCTGATGATTACAGTTGAAACTTTCGAAATAGTAAACGACACCCTTGTTGTCGATGTGGTGGGTGAACAACTCAGGTGGTTCGACCAGGTGCTGACCGAGCATGCCGATGCAAAGTTTAAAATAGTACAAGGCCATGTAGGACTTTGGGGCGAGTTGAAAATCCGTTCTTCAAGTATGTTGAAAATCAGGAACGAGAAGGAGAGTGATTTTTACCAAACCATGAAGAAACACAAGGTAGATGCTTACCTGGCCGGTGAATTTCACGATGTTACCGTGCTCGAATCGGATGGGATCTGGCAAATTGTGCACGGTTCTTCATGGGGGCGCACCATGATCAATACCGAGGATTACCTTGTTGGCGAAGTAACGGGCGATGAGCTGAATCTTACCCTCAAGCGGATTTACATGGATGCCTCAGGCGAATACATGTGGAATGTGAACAAGGACAAGGGTCCAAACGAAACGGTTACCATCAACCAGCTCACCCTTGATAACGGCCCCGAAATTACCGGAACGCTAACCATCAGGAATCGTAACGGACAAAAAGAATTTATGAACCGGACCGGTTATTTCCAATAGATTGTCATTGGGAATAAGAGATTATAAATAAAAAAGGCACGACTTCGGGTAATCCAAGTCGTGCCTTTGGATTTAATAATAATTTAGACGGAACTAAGAAGGCGGATTAACGCTTCTTAATTTCTTTCATGACCTTGTCTTTCGACAATTCTTTGGTGCAAAAGAACCAATCATAACATTTCATTTCCCCTTTGCTGTCCATTCTTTCCTTTGCTACCCCGCATGATCCGGCAGTGGGGACTATAACTTCATCTCCCGGGCGCCAATCGGCTGGTGTAGCAATACTGAACTCATCGGCTGTTTGTAGTGCAATCACTACTCTTAATAACTCATCAAAGTTACGGCCAAGGCTCAGCGGATAATAAATGATGGTTCGGATAATTCCCTTAGGATCAATCACAAATACTGCACGAACCGCTTTGGTATTGCTTTCTCCTGGTTGGATCATCCCGTACTTTTTAGCCACTTCCATTGTAATGTCTTCGATAAGAGGAAATTTAACCTCAACGTCTTTCATCCCTTTATATTCAATCTTCTCCTTAATGGTACGTAGCCAGGCAATGTGGCTGTACAAACCATCGACTGATAAGCCCACCAGCTTGCAATTGAATTCGGCAAACTGGTTTTCCATCGAGGCAAAGGTCATGAACTCGGAGGTACAAACCGGGGTAAAATCGGCCGGGTGACTAAACAAAATTACCCAACTTCCTTTGTAATCAGCAGGAAAATTAATAGTTCCCTGGGTAGTAACCGCCTTAAAATCTGGTGCTTTCTCACCGATGCGGGGCATCGAAAATACTTCTTGATTGTCCATTTTCTATTTTAATTATTAGTTAATAATACAATTTTTACTTATTAAACAATTAAAGTCAACTTTTGATTATCCCTTATTCTTAAAATTGAGAATAAATATAGGAAAATATTTTATATATAACAATTGTTCATTACTTTTGTTTTGATCTTATGCTCATATTATGGCAAGGCCAAAAAGAATCAGAAAAATGAACAAACCCCCTCACTTCAAGGGGTATAGACCAATTGGGCTACCGGAAGAAAGTAATCCGATCGTATTTAATTTTGAAGAATATGAAGCCATTCGCTTAAGCGATTATGAATTGTATGGCCAACACGAAGCCGCAAAATCGATGGAAGTTTCAAGGCCAACCTTTGCCCGGATCTATGAATCGGCCCGAAGGAAAATTGCCTTGGCCTTCATGCAAGGAAGAACCATCGTTTTCGAAGGTGGAAAAGTGTATTTCGACAGCGAGTGGTATATATGCCACACTTGCAGTTGCTGGTTCAATCATCTTGAAAAAGATTCGGTACCTGAAACTTGTGCCTTGTGTGGTTCAGCAACAATTGAACAATTCAGTGAAGAAGCCTCGGGCCATGCCCATATCGATATATGTGTTTGCCCACAATGTGGCTTCGAAAAAATCAATACCCCGGAAAATCCATGTTCACATGAAATTTGCTGCTCCTGTAACATCCCAATGGTTCGCAAAGGAGGTCCACACTTATTCATAAACAAAAAATAAATTGAAATTGAAATGAAAATAGCCATTACATCAACGGGAAACAGTCCCGATTCAACCATTGACATGCGTTTTGGACGTTGCGCTTATTTTGTAATTTACGATAACGTAAGCGGTTCAACCGAGTTTATACCCAACCCGAATAAAGAGCATGTTGAAGGCGCCGGACCAGCATCG